>NZ_KB235904.1:1694958-1696620 GCF_000332155.1 Kamptonema formosum PCC 6407
TCAAGTTACAGGTAAAATAGAAACCAGAAAATCAGTAATAGAAGCGGAAAAAGTCAAAGCCGGGAGATTTATATTAGCCACGAATATCTTAGATACTAAAACAGTGAGCAATCAACAGGTATTATCGGAGTACAAAGCGCAGCAAAGTAACGAGAGAGGATTTAGATTTATCAAAGATCCGTTATTTTTTACGTCAAGCGTATTTGTGAAAAAGCCGGAGCGAGTGGAAGCAATTGGAATGATAATGGGACTGTGCTTGTTAGTTTATAACCTAGCTCAAAGGAAATTGAGACAACAATTAGAAGCTAGCAATGAGGGGGTGAAAAATCAGGTGAAGAAATTAACAAATAAGCCGACGATGCGCTGGATATTTCAGATGTTTCAAGCGGTGCATTTAGTGTCGATAAATGGAGAGAAGCAAGTCAGCAATTTAACCCAAGACCGTCAAGATGTATTAAAGCATTTAGGGCAGTATTGCTGTCAATACTATTTAATATTTTCAAGTGGATGATGATTGATATTAAGGTATAAATATTTGTAAATAATCTTCATTTATGAGTCAAGACAATTTGCTCTTGGCATGAGTTGACTTTGTTAAAAAGATGAGTTGAAGTGATAAATATAGCGACATGAATATATTAGAAAAAGTCAATTCTTTCAACTTACTTAATCTAGGTAAATTTTACAGGCTCCTGTAACGCTAAAACCCCATAAGTTCAATCCAAAAGCATATTGGCTCCCAGCTTTCACAACTAATAAAAAAATCCCAGCCACATCTGCGGAATGTGGGTTATATAACCACTAACCACTAACCACTAACCACTAACCACTAACCATTAACTAATTGAAGTTGATTAAGGAGCCATTCGATCGCCCTTTCTACATCTACAACTTGTTCAACGGCTGGCTGTGGCTTGCGCTGTACCATTACTACTGGTATCCCCAATTCCCTAGCTGCAACAATCTTGGCATAAGTCGCATCGCCGCCACTGTTCTTGCTGGCGATCGCATCAATCTGATACTCTATTAATAACTTTTGCTCATTTTCCAACGTGAAAGGCCCGCGATCCAACAGCAATTTGCCATTAGGAACTAGAGCCCCGGATGTTGGCGGATCGATCGTCCGCATCAAAAACCAAATATCATTCAGATCGGCATAAGCAGCTAGCTCTTGTCTGCCAATGGTCAGAAATACGCGCTTTGCCTGTTTAGATAATACTATTGCCGCTGCTTCATTGCTCTCAACTTCAATCCAGCGATCGCCCTCTTGTTTCTGCCAAGGCGGACGTACTAACATCAGAAAAGGTAAGTTACATTCCTTAGCAGCTTCCGCAGCATTAAAGGAAATCTGAGCTGCATAAGGATGAGTAGCATCAATCAAGAAATTGATTTCGCGATCGCGCAAGTAAGCAGCCAGTCCTGCTACACCCCCAAATCCACCAATCCGCACATTACCTATTAAAGCATGAGGTTGTCGGGTACGGCCTGCTAGGGAAGTAATGACCTCTAGCCCGGAAATAACCGACGCTCTTGCTGCTAGTTTAGTCGCATCGCTTGTTCCACCAAGGATCAACAAGCGTTTTCTTAAAAGAGTTTCCACAATTGAACAGTGGGGGAGAGAGGGAGCGGGGGGGCGGGGGAGCAGGGGAGCGGGGGAGCGGG
>NZ_KB235904.1:1864247-2008540 GCF_000332155.1 Kamptonema formosum PCC 6407
AGCAGGGGAGCGGGGGAGCAGGGGAGCGGGGGAGCGGGGGAGAATTTTTAATCAATTCAAATTCTGCTATTCCCAATTCTCCATCGAAGGGTAAGCGCGTATTTGTCGAATCTGGGGATATTCGCGCCAAACGCTTAGCTAGAAAGGCGGGGGCTTTGGTCGTGTTTGTGGTGGATGCTTCTGGTTCGATGGCTTTGAATCGGATGCAGTCGGCGAAGGGGGCTGTGATGCAGCTTTTGACGGAAGCTTATCAAAGTCGCGATCAAGTGGCTTTAATTCCGTTCCGGGGCGAGCAGGCTGAGGTGTTGTTACCGCCTACTCGTTCGATCGCTTTGGCCCGTAACCGTTTGGAAAGATTACCTTGTGGGGGCGGTTCGCCTTTGGCTCACGGGTTGACTCAGGCGGTGCGAGTGGGTGTGAATGCTCAGAAGTCTGGGGATGTCGGCCAAGTGGCGATCGTTGCTATTACTGATGGCCGGGGTAATATTCCTTTGGCTCGTTCTTTGGGGGAACCGATTTTAGATGGGGAAAAGCCGGATATTAAGGCGGAATTGTTGGAAATTGCGGGCAAAATTCGAGGTTTGGGAATGCAGTTGTTGGTGATTGATACGGAGAATAAGTTTGTTTCGACAGGTTTTGCTAAGGAGTTGGCGAAGGTTTCGGGGGGTAAGTATTATCATTTGCCGAAGGCGACGGATCAGGCGATCGCGGCAATGGCGAGGGGTGCTCTCCGCGATGCAATTCGCTAGAAATTGAAGCTCTAATTCGTAGAGAAACCCGGTTTTTTCATAAACCGGGTTTCCGCATCCAGAACTTTATCATTAATTTTTCCTCTTAGCACAAACAACCCACTTATCAAAATTTTATAGTTCTTTTTTCCCTGCCCGACGGCGAGTTAAAGCAAAAGAACCTGCGACTACACCTAAACCAGCTAGCATTGCTGGCTCTGGAACTCTTGCTGGACTGGGACTTGTCGATAATGACCTATCTGGCCGTGCATCTGAAAGCGGGCTAGTGGGGCTACTCTGAGCTAGTAAAGAGTTTCCAGAATTCCACATTCTACCTAATGAAATTGTTTGCAAGTTGGCAGCGAAGGCACCTTCTCCCCAAGCAATGACTGTTGCGATATATAAGACCCCCGCACCAGAAGTCAATAATTTGTTCATACAAAGTGCTAACATTAGTGATTATTACTTTTTGGGCAATTGACGACTAGCGAAATCTGTGCATTTCTATCATCTTAACCTCTTTTGTCGAAGCCACCTTAACTAAATTCACCGAAGTTTGCGCCAGAGTAAGGATGAAACTTAAGATTTTCGCGGCACTAGATGACACCCAACTTATTTAGCTATATGGCAGCTCTGCGGTATTAGGCAATGCTCAGAGGCGATCGCTCAAAATATGCAGATCTCTAAATTCCATTATACGCAAACATTCTGAATATTTGAAGGAGTTGCCTTGGGTTCTTTACGCAATCTTTAAGATTATCTATTTTACCACAGCATATTGTAAAGATTCTGTAAATATAATTAGGGAAGGTAACAAATAGCACTCAGTATAAATACGGCTACTTAGTGAAGCTAGGACAATTTGAGCTTTGGGAGAGTACAGAAGCAGGAGTACAGAGTAGCTGCAAGGTGTGTTAGATTAAGTTGAGAAGTTAAAAGGATTTGCCATGTTATGGGAAATATTAGATATTCAAGGTCAAATTGATATGCTGAGCGATCGCCTAGCTAAAATGCAAGACTGTCTTTGACCCCTTAGCAGTAGCCGCAAAGATTCAAAATTTACAAAACTTAGCAGAAGAGCCAGGACTTTGGGAAGATATAACCGCTCTTAAGCTGACACTTCAAGAAATAGATGAACTCCAGTCTTATCCTGCGCGGCTCAAGCAGTGGCTAATCATTTTAGAAGATATCAAAGCAGCAGTAGAATTGCTGGAATTTCAAACAGATAGCGAACTGCTCCAAGAAGCTCAAACCAATATCAAGCGGCTAAACTGCGAACTTGAACACTTGGAATTAGAACAACTGCTAAACGACCCTTACGACCAAAATGGAGCATACTTAATAATTAATGCTGGCAATGATGAATTAGATGCTCAAGATTGGGCAGAAATTTAGACGAATATCGCCTTTTAATATCACAAAAACGCGACCGACTACAGCAACGGTGGAAGTTACGCCAATGGTCGATCTGGAAATTCCAGAGAAGTGTTTAGAAATCAAGCACGCTTATTCTAATGTTAGGAACATTAACGGTATGCGGCATCCTTGGGTGCAAATTGTTCACATTCCCACAGGTATTTCTGTAACATCCAACCAAGAGCGAAGTCAGAGGCTAAACAAAGAGAAAGCTCTTGCTATTATCAAAAGTAGACTGTTTGCGATCGCGAAAAGGCAATTCGTCAAAGACATTGCTGAAATAGATCGCGATCGCATTGCAGAAATCTTTACCCACCCGATCCGCGATTATACCTTCTATCCTAGCCAAATAGTCAAAGATCGCCGTAGCGGGTTTGAAACAAATGCCGTTGCAGAAGTGCTTGCTTACGAACTCAACCCTTTGATCAAAGCCTATCTCCGAATTAATAATGAGGGTAATGGGTAATTGCACATCCTCAACCCCGATGTTTTGGGAGTGGTGACAGTTAACTGTTAACCGTTAACAAATAGCCAAACAGCAGTTAAAATCGATAGTACACAGCAAAAGTAGGAGAAGTAGTAGTAGTGGAAGTTCTAGACATCAAACGGGAAATCGAAACGTTGTGCGATCGCCTGGGTAAAACCCAGGACTATCTTTGACATTCCCGCACTCACAGCCAAAATCTCAGACTTAGAACAAATCGCGGCTCAACCGCAATTCTGGGAAGACCAAAACGCAGCTCAAAATACACTTCAAGAACTCAACGACCTCAAATCGCACTTAGAGCAGTATAATCAGTGGCACACCAGTCTAGAAGACGCGGGGGCCATCTTGGAGCTGCTGGAGTTAGAAACCGATGAATCGCTGCTCCAAGAGGCTTACACTAATCTTTCCCAATTGAGTCGCGAACTCGATCAATGGGAACTGCAACAATTACTCTCAGGGCCCTACGATGCAGGCGGAGCAGTTTTGACCATTAACGCCGGTGCTGGGGGTACGGATGCTCAAGATTGGGCAGAGATGTTGCTGCGGATGTATACTCGCTGGGGAGAACGCCAGGGTTATAAAGTACACTTGGCTGAAATTTCCGAGGGAGACGAAGCGGGTCTGAAGTCGGCCACTCTGGAAATTGTCGGTCGTTATGCTTATGGGTATTTGCGATCGGAGAAAGGAACCCATCGCCTGGTCAGAATTTCGCCATTTAATGCTAACGATAAGCGCCAAACCAGTTTTGCTGGAGTGGAAGTGATGCCAATTCTCGATCGTTCGGTAGAGTTGGACATTCCAGAAAAGGATTTAGAAGTCACGACATCTCGCGCTGGCGGTAAAGGTGGCCAAAATGTCAACAAGGTAGAAACAGCGGTGCGGATAGTTCACCTTCCCACTGGTTTAGCCGTGCGTTGTACTGAAGAGCGCAGCCAGTTACAAAATAAAGAGAAGGCTCTCGTTCTTCTTAAGGCTAAGTTATTAGTGGTGGCTCGCGAACAACGAGCTAAGGAAATTGCGGAGATTCGCGGAGATATGGTGGAGGCGGCTTGGGGAAATCAGATCCGCAACTATGTTTTTCATCCTTATCAAATGGTGAAGGATCTGCGGACTGGGGTAGAAACGACTGCGATCGCAGATGTGATGAATGGGGAATTAGAGCCGTTTATTCAAGCTTATCTGCGTCAAGAAAATCAGTTAGTTGAATCCGCAGCAATCTAATCTGGTTGAGTATTAGTTACCTGAAGAGAAATTGCTAATGGTGCGATCTGGTGAGTAGGCGATCGCGCAGGTTGTGGGATCGCCGCCTGTCATCAAATCGAGAAAGTTAGATTGAGGGATTAAGCGTGTGGTGTCTTAGGAAAACATGAAGTGGTGGTGGAAAGCGCCAGTCTAGGAGTTCCCATTGCTCAATAATAAATATTGGTTTAGCTGATGCTCTTGACATTAAGGTCAAAGAACTATTTGATCAAGATATTGATTTAGAGAAAAACTGAAATGGTAGATGAAGATGAACTACTTAATATAGCTAGGCTCAATATCCGGAAAGTCTTGGAATTTAACCCTTACAAAAGTTATTATGGTATAAATAATCGAGAGGAATTCAAACAACTAATAGCACTTGATCCTGCATTTGGTGTTTTAGGCTTAGATGACGACAGATACATTATTGCTAGAGTAGGTGGAAATCTTGTAACGTCTTTACACCGTAAATTGGGTGATATGTACGAAGCATTGTTTGCCTACCTTTTGAGAAAGAGTTTTTCATTAAATGAAAACGATCTACATTTCAGTGTACAAGTTCAAATTGGCGATCGTATTCAAGTTCGCTCTACTGACGGCTTGATCAAGAAAGATAAATTTAATCAGCGAATCCCTGAAGCTTGGATGACTTATCAAGGAATAGGTTTTGAAGTTCGTTCTTGCTATCAAATTGGTGACTCAAAGAGAATCCAAGCTGACTATGATATGTCATTAGCATTAAAGTCTTACGAAATTCTGCCTGTAATGTTAGTTTTCTGCAACACATCATTAAAAAGCCCTCTGGCTAGATTATCTAAAAGTTGGGAACTTTATCAAGGAATGAACAGCTTCAACTTAGTGGAATCAATAACTGGTTTTAACTTACATAACTTCCTCCAGAATAATTCTCAAACTCTCAAGCAAGAAATAAATAATATTTTTGCTAACTTCTAACACAAACAGCCGTTTCGTAAAGGCGCTTTCTCCCTCCCCTTTTTCTGAAAGAGACTATTTTTTCAACCTCAAAACCTTCGTGCCTGAAAAGCTTACCCAAGATAGATTCAGTAAATATTTCTACCCCTAAAAGTCTAGAATTTCCTACAATATATGCACCTCGAAAGCTAGTTGCCTTAACTTCCTTAAGAGATTTTATGTGTTTCCACATATCAATAAAGTATTTTGTTGCATAATTACACATCAACACACTTTTATCTTGCAGTTCTTCGTAATAGCAAAGATATGATTTAAGATCGGTAGGAACTACAATCAATTCTTTCTGTAAAACAGAAGTAGCTCTACCCCAAGTTCCACCAATTGCCTGCAAATCAATTTCTGTAGCTTGTCTAACATTATCTAAAACTTCCATGAAGTGCAATTGTGGTCTAGTTTGATGAACGTAACTATATCGATTTGGATAAGGAGGTGAAGTGATTACGAAATCAACAGGAGAATTAATTTGTTGTTTCAAATTATGGGTTGAGTTGCCTAGTTTAATTGAGCCGAGTTTTGAAAATGAGCTTTCTTCAATATTCAGACTTATTAAATCAGTGTGGATCATCCCTAAATTTTTGCTTACCTCGGAAAAGACATCAATTTTTCTTTGATGATTGTCATCAAAAGTAATTGTTGGATGATTTCTGTGAATATTTGCACAATCTAAACAGGCTTCACTTAAAGCAATCCATAAATAATCTGTAACTGGATAATATGCTGGGCTTAACATTACCTCGCGAAAGATAATTAAATTTTTAAGAACATCTTTTTTCCACCATCTAAACACATTGTGAATAATCGGAATATTTGTATTAAAAGATTCTACAACATCTTCGATAGAAACTTCTTTAAATTTCTCTATTAAACTATCTACCTCGGTAAGATATTTTTCAAATAGATGAAGATTGTCTGTATTCCATCTAAGAGATTTACTGCCGACTTGTTGTAATAAAGGGTTGATTTCAATGCCCAGAGCCTTTATTCCCTGTTTTTGGCATTCTATAGATGTTGTCCCTCTGCCGCTAAATGGATCAACGACAAAATGTTTTCTAGCAATTTGCAATTCTTTAATCAAAAATCTTACTAAGCTTGGGGAGTAGCTTGGAGTAAGACGATACCATCTATGAACTGACTCAATCTGTCCTGATTTGAAGGTAATATCTCCTATATCTATTTCCTGATAATCAAAACCAGACTCTTGGATATTTGTATGAAAACACCTCGTATTATCATTGGTATCTGGCTCAAATAGTGATAACTGCTGGAACATAGATACTAACCTTATGAAGTGCTACTGAAGAGTAGCATAATTTGCCTTGACTGACAAGACTTCAAGGGATGGTGTTGCTTTCGTCACACAGGACACAGAGATAGAGAAGACATACGTAATATTTACTTTACCAAGGATTGCCAATCATTGTAAAAGCGGCCCAATAATAAGGATGCGATAAAAGTCTATTCCCACGAGCTGAAATTGGCGCTGGTAAAGAAATTACATCCTCTCGTCCCGCTACGCGCAAGGCCCCATTTTCTAGTCGCACTTGGCCTCGCAGCATGGCAAGTTGCGCCTGTCTCAATGCTTGCGCTTTAATAATTGGGCGATTATTTTCTCCACGCGATCGCAACTGCTGATAAAATTCTACCATTAGTCCTAAAGTCCCTTCGTCGCTGACTTCCCATAAACTCGCTAAAGCCGATCGCGCACCACTAGCAACTGCCAATCCTGCAAATCCTAACTCCGCTTGCTCGTCTCCTAATGCTGTGCTACAAGCGCTCAATACTAATAAGTTTACTGGCGGATCGTTCCATTTCAATTGTCTCATTTGATCTAATCTTAGTTTAGTATCCCACAATTGAATGTAAGAATTACTCGGTACTCCTGGCTGAAATTCGCTATGAGTTGCTAAGTGAATTATTCCAAAAGATTGTGCTGCTCGTTGAGCTTGCAAATTAGCGAGAGTAAAATCTTGATTGAGGAAAGATTTACCTTGTTCTGGGGACGCGATCGCAGATAATTCTACTGGTACTGCGGGTAATGGTGGTTTGTCGGTAAATATTGATGCTCCCATTCCTAAAACTTCTTGGTCGCTAATATCTTCGTAGCGAGTATCTGTTAAACTGAAACTGGGCATGATGCTAATACTATAATTTTCTACTAAGAATTGCTGACCGCTATGAAGAGCAGCAAATGGTATACTCCGCAAACCTGATGAGGGGATAATAATTAAGTTTTGAACGTTTAAGGCTTTTAAATCTGCTTCTAAAGGAGCCATTAGCCAACGATAAAGCTGTTGTGCTGGTTCCAAATAAACGGCTGTATTTCTGAGTTGCGTATTGGTAAGATCGCTCTGAAAATTTTCAGCTACTTCTAATAACTGTAATCGAGTTACTTCTGGTACTAAAGCACGGATAGTCTGTCCAGAAGGATTGACGAGTACGAGTTCTAAGCGATCGGTATCATTTTCGGTATTAAGTGATAATTGGTTGGATCTTTCTGGGTTGATTTTGAGCAATGAGCTATTTTCTCGGACTGTTGACGATCCACTTCCTCTAACCCAATTCATATAAATGATTGCAGATTTAATTCCAGTTTCTGCTTCATTTTTACGAAGGGTATCGTAGACAACAGACATATTGCTAACTGGTTCTCTCGCAGGTAGTTGTAAATATTTTTTATACTCCTGCGTGAAGTTTTCTTCAAATGCCAATACTCCCGTTAAATCTACATTTATTGCTAAATTGGGAATAGGAATATCTGGTTTTGGGCCGTATTCTCTTTCGGATGAGCTTTGTGGCGATCGCGTTTCTCCTTGAAGAGATGTTACAATTGATACCTGGGAAGTAGTCGGAAAAGGTAGAGATTCAGGTGTTAGACTTGGTGTAGGATTAGGCGCGGGACTTGGAATCGGATTAGGTGTTGGACTTGGTATTGGATTAGGTGTAGGACTCGGAGTAGGATTAGGCGCGGGACTGGGTGTAGGATTAGGTGTCGGACTTGGAGTAGGATTAGGTGCAGGACTTGGTATTGGATTAGGTGCAGGACTTGGCGTAGGATTAGGTGTAGGATTAGGTGTAGGACTTGGTGAATTGCCTGTTGTAATTAAAGAAATCTGATTAGGTGAATTGCCTTGTCTGTAAGTTCCTTCAAAAGAGCGATCGGGTAAAATAACATTATTAATTCCAGTATTAATTGCGCCTCTAGTTCCATTTGTGGTAGCATTTCCCACAACAAAAGATTGTTCGCTACCGCCTCCATGTCGAATCGCGATCGCGCCTCCACCTTCGCCGCCAACTGTAGAAATGCTAGACTCGATACCTTCTAAATCTATAAAAGTATCGCTGGCGCGGAATAAACCAGAAGTGGCGATCGCAACTGTCCCCCCATTCCCATTACTTCCACCTTGAGCGTCGATCGCACCGATATTAATGTTATCCTGTGCATTGAGGAAGATATTACCACCGCTGCCCTCAGTACCGCTAACGTTAATATTGCCAGTAACAATTTCCCCAGACGATCGCACTTCAATATTACCGCCTCTAACTCCAGAAGCATTTAAACCTTGGGATACGACAGATCCAGCTTCAATTAAAATATTACCGCCAGAAACCGTTACATTTCCTCCGAAAGTCGCTTTATCGTTTGCATTTACCTGCAAACTACCCGCCGCAATTGTCGAATTTGCCGTTACATTACCACCACTTTCAAGCGCGATCGCGCCTAACCTTCCACTATTACCAACCGCATCCTCAAAAGCGATATCGCCTCCCGCCTTGATTTCTAGGTTATTCGCATCTCCCTTGCTATCAAAAGTATTGGTAAAAGTGATATCGCCGGATGCTCTCAAAGACACATTTCGCGCGATCGCTACTGCACTATTAAATGTTATGCTGCCTGCGGTGATATTCCCCGCAACTTCCGCATTTTCAGCGTTAACATTCAGACTTGTCAGAGGTATGCTTTCACCCACACCACCACCTAATTGCAGTCGCAAAGTGTCGATCGCGAGTTCGTGACTGCCATCAACCCTGCCTGGTAAAATAATATTACCCTGACCTTGAGTGCTGAGAGCGACATCATCACCCAGTAAAACATTGCCGCCAAAAGTAATACTGCCGCCAGATGTAGTAATATTGGCATTGAGAGTGGAAGATAGAGCATTAAGCGCGATCGCCGCATCTCCCCTTCCCGTCACTTCACCGTTAACAACGATCGCCCCTCCTTGAAGCGTCACTGGATCGTTAAACGTCACAGGATTAACCACAGTAATCACACCTCTACCATCAGATCCCCCGATAGCGATCGCACTAAAACCATCTGCGATCGCACCAATATCTGTCGGCGTTAAGTCCAAAACCCCTAAAATATCTGCTGTCCCACCTAGATTAATATCTCTGCTACTAAGTGTTTCTAAACGAATTGTACCGCCAATACTACGACTCGAACTATCACCGCCCCTGAAATCAATCCCATTACCTCTTAAAGTAATATTACCACCATTAGCATCAAGTCTACCAACAGAAATACTAGCGGCAGAAATATTAATATCGCCTCCCTGAGTCTGAATCAAATCGTTAGCATCGATGACAACAAACACCCCATCGGTTCTAAAAGTAATAGAATTTCCTTTACCCGATTGCAATGTCAGTGCATCATCCGGTAAGTTATTAAGAACAATACTATTAGTAGTTTCAACAATAATATTACTATCCGCAGCAATGCTTTCTAATTGTGATTCAGAGATAATTGTTGGGTTAGATCCGAATTGGGCCGCCCTGCGATTTGCCGTGAAAACATTAGTTTGTGAAGATCCAGATCCAGGTTCAATAATAATATCACTTGGATCGAGTAAAAGAGTGCCGATCGCACCATTAGGAGCACGGGTATCTACTTTACCCGCGAAACTCAAAGAATTTTTACCCGACACCTCCACAAAACCCCCATTACCTCCCAGAATCCCGCCTCGCGCAGCGATATTCCCCAAAAAGTTAGTCCTACCATTGGCCCAAACTACAACCCGGCCACCGTTATTGAAGGAAGAAGGAAGAAGGAAGAAGGAAGAAGGAAGAAGGGAAGAAACGCCGTTAGCGGCGATGTTAGAATTGCTATCGATCGAAGTCTCAACGGCATTAAAATTGCCTTTGCCTTGGAAATCACCGCCAATGAATACAGTACCGCCGTTAGTACCTGAAGCATTAATATTAGCTGAAATTAGACCCACGCGATCGCCTAAAATTGCTACTCTTCCTCCTGAGAGAAAGGGGGAAGATACATCGATGGAACCAGACGCAATCGTAGTTCCCGGTGAAAGTGGGATAGTTGTACCAGAATTAGTTAGCTGAACCGTACCATCGTTATTAACAGTAATTCCTGTAGCGTGACTTTCACCCACACCTGCAATCAATTGGGGAATTACGATTGCATTGAACGAGGCCCCAGTCCCGATTTCCAAACTCAAAAGATGTCCTGCTTGAGAGATGCGAACCAAATTTTCCCCAGGGACAGCAGCAATAGTAATCGCACCTCCCGGCGCTGACAATTGCCCAGTATTGATCGCCACACCGCCAAGTAAACTTAAACTTTGCCCCTCGCTAACTGCCAAATTACCAGCATTGACAATTACCCCTGTTTGCGAACTAAAATTAAAAGAGTTAGGAGTTCCTACCAAGGCTGAATAATCATTAACTCCAGTAGCATTAAACCAGCGATCGCCAAAACCAATACTGTTAGCAGTTGTCGCCAGAAAAGATCCAGGTACATCTAATCTTGCACCTTGACCAAAAACAATACCCGCAGGATTCATTAAAAATAAATTAGAGTTGCCACCACTAACAGAAATTAAGCCATTAATCGATGAAACATTTCCGCCGACAACCCGCGTTAAAATATTTTTAATGTTAGGATTAGTCAAAAAATTAGCAATTTGAGTTTCACTGAGACCAAACTGACTAAAACTATGAAAAAGATTAGCACCATCCCCAGATAGTTTACCACCGCTAATATCGAAGCGATCGCCTTCAGATTTAACAGTAGTGCCAGTACCGTCAGCAGCGGGGATAATTTGTTCTGCTTGCACTGCGATTGGGAACAGCCAAGGTAAACTCAAAAATAATAAAAAGTAAAAATAACTCATTCGTAGAAGAAGGAAGAAGGAAGAAGGAAGAAGGAAGAAAAATTTAGTTATCTAGGAGAGGAGGAAGAAAAATTTAGTTATCTAGGAGAGAAGGAAGAAGGAAGAAAAATTTAGTTATCTAGGAGAGAAGGAAGAATGTTTATACAGTAAGCTTTTTAGCCATCCTTATCTTATGTTTAATTAGGGGGATTTACTTACAATCTTGATGTTTGGTTTCACTTCATTACACCCAAATTACTATTATCTGCTCTTATTTACCAATTACCGAAGAAGGGACTAGGGGCTAGGGACTAGGGGCTAGGGAAAGAGGGGGAGAGAGGGAGATGGGAAGGTACCAATTACCAATTACCAGTTAACCGTTAACAGTTAACCGTTAACAGTTAACAAATAAGCTTTCATTCTCCCCTTACCTTTAATTTCAATTTCTCCGCGTTCCTCGAATACGTAAACCCCTTTTAAGCGTTCATAAGTCGATTCTGAGACTTGAATGCGACCGGGGATACCGTGAGATTCCATCCGAGAAGCAGTATTTACAGTATCACCCCATAAATCGTAAGCAAACTTTTTCCAGCCAATTACTCCCGCTACGACTAAACCAGTGCTAATACCGATCCGAATCTGAAAGTCTTGACCTTTTTTAGCATTAAATTGTGCTAAAGCTTGCTGCATATCTAGCCCCATCTCAGCAATAGCATGAGCGTGGTCTAAATGGTTTTCTGGTAAACCACCTACTACCATATAAGCGTCCCCAATTGTCTTAATTTTTTCTAAACCGTGACGTTCCACCAAATGGTCAAACATCGAAAAAATCTCATTGAGTAACTTAACTAATTCTGTAGGTGAAATCCGGGCAGAAAGCTCTGTGAAGCCAACAATATCGGCAAATAAGACACTTACTTCGGCGAAACTGTCTGCAATAGTTTGCGGATCTTGTTTTAAACGTTCGGCAATTGGTGGTGGTAAAATATTTAGTAGCAAGCGCTCCGATCTATCCTTTTCTGCTTCTAAGGCGCGGCGGGCTTTAAATTCAGCTTTGGCTAAGCGTTCGTATAGATAAACTGATAAGTTGCAGGTTACACAGGCCCAGAATAAGTAAAGATATAGCATGGCTGGAGCCACTGGCATATCTTCGGGTTTGACTTGTAAGTTTAGTGCAGCATTAACTCCGAAATAGTAGACAAATACGCCTAATTGTGCTGTCAAATGTAGGGGCCACCGGACGGGGGTGAGAGTAGCTTGACCAAAAAACATGAGGCTCCAGGCAATAATATCGGGTTGGGCGATACCCAGGAAAGTGGCTCGTATTTGCGGGATCAGGGTTGTTGACCAGGATAGCCCTAAGAATATTAAAGCGTGATGGCGGCGCACTGCGGGGATTTGCAGGGAGGCAATGCCAGCGAGGAGAAGCAGTTGTACGACAATTTGGGTTAGCAGTAAGGAACTGTTGAACTGCTGGCGATTGAATGCAAAGTTTGTTAGTTCTAGGATGCTAAAAGTCACGAAGGCGAAGAAGGCTAGCCACAATCCCAGTTTCATGCGACTGAGAATAAAGCGATCGCGCCATGCTTCGTAGTCAGCTTTGAGGTCGAGTTGAGGGATGTCCCCTAACTCTTGGAGGGGCGAACCCTCAGCCCAGACTTGTTTATCTATTTTACTTGGCTTCTCTCGCTTCATGGTAGATATGCTGCTTCTGTTGAAGGAAGCGAAAGGTGTACATCTTTAGGTTATTATGATCAATAATGCTCCATACTGGGAGTTATAGCAGAAGGCACAAGGTAAAAGGCAACTATGCAGAAGGCTTTAGTTATCTAAAAGGACAGAAGTAAAATGCAATCAAAACAATAGTTTCAGCAATTAAGAACGTCCTCATTAAGTAAATTCTTCTTACTTCTTCCTTCTCTCCTAGATAACTAAATTTTTCTTCTAAATTTTTCTTCCTTCTTCCTTCTTCCTTTGAATTATCTTGGCGGTTGCTAAATTAATTTTTCCCCAAACATACAATGGAAGATATAGGTTCCCAACTCCCAACAGATAAATTAGTTGAGCGGATCTTGTCTTCTGGTCAACTGAGTCGGATGGACAGACAGCAGCTCAAGTTGGTCTTGTTAGATGATTCCATCAATGAAAAAGAGTTAGTTTTGATCGAGCGAGTTATTGATGGGGTGAGAAAAGGCCTGCTAGATATTGTGGATGAAAATTGAAAGAAATTGGTAATGGCTAATGGCTAATGGCTAATGGCTAATGGCTAATGGCTAATGGCTAATGGCTAACTTCCCCATCTCCCCCATCTTCCCCATCTCCCCCATCTCCCCCATCTCCCCCATCCTCCCCATCCTCCCCATCTCCCCCATCTTCCCCATCTCCCCCATCCTCCCCATCTCCCCCATCTTCCCCATCTTTCCCATCTTCCCGATTTTCCCCACTCCTTCGATTAAAAAATCTCATCGTCAATAGTACCGTCATCGCGGGGAGTGAGTTCTGAGGGGGGGCGATCGCTACTCCAAGCCCACCAAGGAGAACCACACTTGCACTCGTAAAATTCCTGCCATTTGCGGCGGTGGTTTTCGGTGTAGACTGGCGATCGCCGATTGATCCAAACCCGTACCGCCTCCGTACAGCTTGCGCCACATTTGGGGCAGGAAAACTCAAAAGCGTGTTTCGCCTTACTTGCCCAGTCGGGGGGGGTTGGCTCGAAAGCTTCCATCATGTCCAAGTTTAAATTAAACTCCTATCATTATCCGGTTTAAGTCGCGATCGGCTGTTGCCAATAAATGAGCTGACCTTAACAAAATCTTGAAGTTGAGATAAATTATGGTTTTCTCTGTTTATTTTACAGCCTTACCTGTACCAAAGCGTTCAATTAGAGTTAATTTCTTTGGTGTGAGATGTCTTCACCCTTCGGGGAAGACTCAAACCAATTTCCCACAGGCCGCCTCTGGGCCCTGACAGCCCTCTTAAGGACTACACTTATGTCTATATACAATCTCGTCTCGTTCCTGGGCATCTTTGGTTTATGCGCGATCGCCTGGGCTTTTTCGGAAAATCGCAAACCCCAGTACATACCCTGGCGCGTCATCATTTGGGGCATTGGCTTACAATTAGCTTTGGGTTTTTTAATCTTTCTGTTCCCGCCAACTCGCACAGCCTTAGAGTGGTTTACGGGTCTGCTAGATGGGGTATTTACTGCTGCTGATACCGGGGCGCGGTTTGTTTTTGGGAGAAATATTGTCCCCGTACCAGGTCAAGATCCGCCAATTAATTTAGGGTATATTTTCGCCTTTCGAGCTTTGCCAACAGTAGTCTTTTTCTCCGGGCTAATGGCTTTGCTTTATAACATCGGTGTTATTCAAATCATCACCGAAGTATTTGCCAAACTGTTTTACAACACTATGCGTTTGAGCGGTGCAGAAGCTCTTAGCGGTGCAGCTAATATTTTTGTGGGCATTGAGGCAGCAATTGTGGTGAAGCCTTATTTGCCACAAATGACTCGCTCTGAACTTTGCGCGATTCTATCTTGCTGTTTTGGGACGGCAGCTTCTTCAACTCTAGCAATTTATGTAAGTTTCCTCAAACCAGTTTTTCCCAATATTTTAGGGCATTTAGTCTCAGCATCAATTATTGCTATTCCCGCTTGTTTTGTCATCTCCAAAATTTTAGTACCGGAGACAGGAACTCCGTTAACAATGGGTGGTATTCCCAAAGAGGAAAAATCCCAAGGTAGAGAGTTTATCGGGGAAGAAATCTCAGAGGAAAATGCCGAATATACCCCCCAAGAAACAGTCGGCGGCGAACCCATTGAGCGAGTCAGTCCATTGGATGCCGCTATTGTGGGCGCTTTGGATGGGGTAAAGATGGCAGTTGCGATCGCGGCCGTTTTGATTTTAATCTTAGGTTTAGTTTCTTTAGTTAACCAAACCTTCGGTGCTTTGGCATCCTTGGAAACTTCACAAAATACTCTCCTACAACCTATCGGTCAAATTTTCAGCGTCATCACGCTACAAAATATCCAAGGAGTTTTATTTTATCCCTTGACGTTGTTAACTGGCGTTCCCTTTGCGGACTCATGGGAAGCCTCTGTAATTATTGGGCGGAGGCTGTTAGAAACTGCCATTCCTCCCTATCAAAGTTTGGCAGAAGCAGCAGCCAAAGGAGAGATTACCCCTCGTACAGTTTTAATCGTCAGTTACGCCCTTTCTGGCTTTGCTCACCTCGCCTCTGTAGGAATTTTTGTCGGCGGTACTATTGCCCTAATTCCCTCCCGTCGTAAAGACATTTCTGAGTTAGGTTGGAAGGCTTTATTTGTCGGTACTCTAGCTACAATGATGATTGCTTGTATCGCTGGAGTATTTGACACTGGCGATGCAAGTATTCTAGGTGAAAATACGGCCCCGGCTGTTGCTCCCCTTACGGCCCCTGCTACCCCAAAATCGACGGTTTCGCCTACTCCTGCGGCTTCTTCAGCACCAGCGATTGCTAGTCCTAGTCCTGCGCCTTCTCCGAAGCCTCCCGCTGGTCAAGCTTCTCCTAAATCTTCTCCTAAACCCGCAATTTCTCCATCTCCTAAAGCGTCGTCATCGCCGAAAGGATAGTACAAAATTAAAGTCGGGCGAATATAATTCGCGGCTACACAAACAAAGTCCGCCTACGCGGACTGTAGAAATTCAACCCGCGCAGGCGGGTTTTGTCTGTGTAGATGCGGTTTCAACCGCCAATAATTTATAAATCTCCAGAGCAAAGATCTGTGACGACACTAACAATGTTATCGTTGATATCATAACCAAAGTATGTAGGAAGTATCCCAATTACCCATTACCAATCACCCAAATAACCCAGTAATACCCCTCGGTGCAGGCAACAAAATCATCACCAATAACCCTAAAGAAACCAATCCCAATAAATCGCGCCAATTATCCAATTCACTAACATCATTAAGTGCTGGTTCATCGTTAAGTGGCATCAAAAATAAAAGCACTGCCCACAGCAAAAGCCCCGGCTCTAACAAAGCAAGCAGCAACATTAAAAATCGTGCAATTTGCCCGATAGCCATGCTAATTTTTTGACCAAACATCGCGTGGACAATGTGGCCTCCGTCCAACTGTCCCACAGGCATTAAATTAAATGCCGTTACCACTAAACCTAAATAACCTGCCACTGCTACCGGATGCAAATTAATAGCATTGTCCGCAGTTAAACTGCTTCCAAGGGTTAATTTGCTTAACAAAGCTAGCAGTAGCGAAAACTGGGGATTGAAAGACTCAAAATTTAATAGCCCCGATCGATCGGATAGAGGAACAACAGTAGAGTTAGCCAAACCCCAAACCATAAATGGTAACGAGATTACTAAACCTGCTAGTGGGCCAGCAATACTGATGTCAAATAAAGCTTTCCGATTCGGTATTGGACTCCGCATCTGGATGAATGCGCCAAAAGTACCTAAGAAAAATGGCACGGGAATAAAATAAGGCAAAGTTGAGCGAATTTTGTAGAACCGAGCAGCCAGATAGTGGCCGGATTCGTGGGTTCCTAATATTAAGAGCAGTGAGATTGCGTAAGGCAATCCTTTGAGCAAGAGAGCAGGATCGGACTGCAAAGATTTCTCGGTAATACCTGCAATTTCTGTGCCAGCAATTGTTGTGGTAAACAGCGTTACTAACAATAAACCCAGAGCTAAAAATGGTCGCGTTAAGCGTTCATTATTGAGAGTATTTTGGGCATTAACTCTTTTAGGATTGGGAACTAAGGCAAAAAATGGTTTACCGCTAAGACTATTTTGAAAGATTACGAGAAAGCGATCGCCAAAATACTTCTCAACATTCTCTCTAATTGTCTGATAGGCCGTCTCTGAATTCGTCCGCAATTGTCCGCGACAAATCACTGATTGGGGGCGAAATTCCAAATGTTGTAGGTAGTAAACTGACCAAGGAAAACAATCTCGGAGGTTAGCTTCTTCTAGTTTGTCAATTGGGCGGAATTTCGGCTTTTTCTCTTCGCTGTCTGGGGTTTGAGGTGCGATCGCAACTTCAGCAGTGGGCGCGGGTATCTCCTTACGTCCCCACTGTACCAACAGCCAGTACAAACAAGGACAAACAACTAAAGGCGCGATCGCTAACTCTACAGGTAGCGGCTTATTGGAACCATGAACTAAAATCCATGTACCCCAAATCAACCCCGGTGTCATCATCACCAACCACAAAACCCATACGGGAGTCCGAGTAATGCGGCTAACACCCCGTTGTAACGAAAAGTATGTAATTAATCCCAGTAGTAGCAACCATAATAGGAATAGCATAATATTTATTCCAGTCAATTAAATGTTTCCTTGACACAACAGAGCTCTACATCCAAACAACCCAGGCCAGTCCTGGAGAACATCTTTGCTTTCCCACCTAACCGGGATACCCTGGGAGCGACAGCCTACTTCATTGTAGAAAACCAAATGAATATTCTGGTTGATAGTCCCGCGTGGGATGAGACAAACCAGGCATTTTTGCGCTCTCTCGGCGGCGTACACTGGCTATTTCTCACTCATCGGGGTGCTATTGGTAAGGCGAAGGAGATTCAGCAAGCAATGAGCTGCAACATCGTTATCCAAGAGCAAGAAGCTTATTTGTTACCGGGTTTAAGTGTAACGCCATTTTCCCAAGAGTGGGCGCTTAGTGACCATTGCCAAGGGATTTGGACACCAGGACACTCTCCGGGATCGTCCTGTCTCTATTATGCTGGTTGTGGCGGCGTGCTGTTTACGGGACGGCATTTGTTACCAAATCAGCAAGGTGCGCCGACACCGTTGCGGACGGCTAAAACTTTTCACTGGCCGCGACAAATACAAAGCGTTAAGTTGCTGATCGATCGCTTTTCGCCCGAAACTCTACAGTATATTTGTCCTGCTGCGAATACGGGACTACTGCGCGGGAAAAGAGCGATCGCGCAAGCTTACGAACAATTAGCGAGTCTGGATTTAGCAGCTTGTTTGCAAGGACAATCAGTATTGTGAGTTCAAGTTATGGAACCAACAGAAAAGCAAAAAATGTTAGCAGGCCAATTATACTTGGCCAGCGATGCGGAATTAATCCGCGATCGCAGGCGAGCTCGCCGCCTTGCCAGAATCTATAACTCTACCACTGAAGAAGAACCAGAAAAACGATTAGAAATTATCCAAGAATTATTCGCCTCAGTCGGCCCAAAAGTTGAGATTGAGCCGCCTTTTTTCTGCGATTACGGTAGTAACATTTATGCTGGCAATGGTTTATATATGAACTTTGGCTGCATAATTCTCGACTGCAATATAGTTAACATTGGCGAAAATTTACTCTGCGGCCCCAACGTACAAATTTACACCGCCTATCATCCTACTGACCCAGAAATTCGTCTCTCTGGTAAAGAACTCGCCGCACCGATTTATATTGGTAATAATGTTTGGATTGGCGGCGGTAGTATCATTTGTCCGGGAGTAACTATTGGCGACAATACCACTATCGGTGCTGGCAGCGTTGTTGTCAAAGATATCCCCGCAAATGTTGTCGCCGCCGGCAATCCTTGCCGAATTATTCGCCATTTAGCTTAATGGCTTCAGGAAATGATACTATCAACCGATAGGTCTAACCTTCTTCCCTTTTCCTTCTTCCTTCTTCCTTCTTCCTTCAACTTATGACTACTGCAACTGTTTATGCCAATGCTCCCGATCTCTGTACTGATGACTATGTGGCACTCGGTTTAGCTACGTGCTTCATCAAAGAAGATAATGAAGTTCACCAAGTCAAAGTTGTCGAAGCTATTCCCTCAGCAGCTTTAGAAGCTATTGTCAAGGGTATTCCTACTTCTTATCAAATGGCTTGCGGCACAACTTTGGGAGCAGTTTTAGACGGCGAAACCCTGCAACTACCAGCAGATTTTCCCGCTGATGCTCAGTTTAGTGATGAGTTTAGCTTTAGAGCGATCGCGGCCGCAAGGACTTACAAAATTCGCCCCCAAGCTCAATCTCATATCCCTGTCGGCACAGTGCGACAAGATTTTAACTACTCTTTAGAGCGCAAGCGCCTACTCAATTCTGCTCGGATTATCAACACAGAAGACAATGTGAAACAGCATTCACACACTCATAAAGTCCTATAGAAATATAGAAATATAGGGCGATCTCTGCCCACCGAAGAGGGTTAATTTAATGCGAAAAATCCTCTAAGTAGGAACAGAAATTAAATAACTACTTCATTTAGGTAAGTTGTTGTGCTTCAACACTTTTAAGAACGCTGAAGCTCAAAAACTTACTTTTTTAACTGTTAACTGTTAATTATATTGTTAATTATATTGTTAATTATTGTCTATCCCAATTACCAATTACCCATTATCAATTACCAATTATCAATTACCAATTACCAAGTTCTTGTACAGACAGGTTTGGCATTATGCTAGGATTGACAGAGTTGGGTGGAAAGAAATAAAAATTACAAAATATGAAGCAAAACAAAGTCCTTGCTAAACCTATGATAAATAGGTTTCCGCGTGAGGAAATTTGTCAGATATTTGGGGAGACTTACGACCCCAATCGCTGGAATAACTGGCACTGGCAAATGCGACATCGGTTGAGTAAGCTGGAACACTTTCAAGGTTTGCTAAAGCTCACTGCCGCCGAACAACGAGGACTTTCGATCGCCCCAGAAAAGTTTGCTGTAGCTGTGACACCGCACTTTGCGTCCCTGCTTGACCCGGAAGATCCCCTTTGCCCGCTGCGGTTGCAGGTGGTTCCAAAAGAGGAAGAACTGACAATCGATCGCGCAGATATGGTAGACCCATGCAGCGAAGACGAGGATAGCCCAGTACCCGGACTGGTACATCGTTATCCCGATCGGGTGTTACTGCTTGCCCTAGACACTTGCGCCGCCTACTGTCGTTATTGCACGCGATCGCGTTTAGTCAGCCAAGGCGAAATGTACCCAGTGACGCGGCGGATAGATGCCATTATCGCCTACCTAGAGGAACATACCGAAGTGCGCGACGTGCTAATTTCTGGTGGCGATCCCCTGTTGATGTCTGATGAGCCTTTAGACAACTTACTTAGGCGCTTACGTGCCATTCCTCACATTGAATTTGTGCGTATCGGTTCCCGCGTACCGAGTTTCTTACCCCAGCGAATTACACCTGAACTCGTTGCCGTGCTTCGCAAGCATCGCGTGTGGCTGTCTTTACACTTCTGTCACCTGCGGGAACTGACCCCGGAAGTAGCACAAGCCTGCGATTTACTGGCTGATGGTGGCATTCCTTTAGGCAGTCAGACTGTACTGCTCAAAGGTGTTAACGACTCCGAACAGGCGCTCAAGGATCTGTTTCACGGTTTGCTCAAACTGCGCGTGCGACCTTACTATCTTTACCAATGCGATCCAGTTATCGGTACTGCCCATTTGCGGACAAGCGTGCAAACAGGTATCGATCTAATATCCAAACTGCGCGGTCATACCACTGGGTACGCCGTACCCACCTATGTAATTGATGCTCCTGGTGGTGGTGGCAAAGTGCCAATTCAAGCTGACACCCTAATTGCTTACGAGAACGGCAAAACTACTGTGCGTAATTGGGAAGGCAAGACGTATACTTATTTAGATCCCGTGTAGCAATGAGTATTACTAAATAACTTGCTTTAATCTTCACTACAGAGGTTGCCAGATTGAAAGATTTTTCTAAAAAAGAAATTCACTGCTACTATAAATAGATGAGTAAAGTCAGCGCATTTAACGAGTGGGACTCCCTCGAAGAAATTATTGTGGGACGTGCAACGAATGCACGCATTGCCTGCCCCGACCCAGGGCTATTTGCTGTTGAATACCTAGAAGAATATCCCAGCATTCAGGACATTCCCTCTGGCCCCTATGACCATCAAGTAATTGAAGAAACTGAAGAAGACCTAGAGGAACTTGTACAAACACTTCAAAATCTGGGTGTTACCGTCCGGCGACCAGACATCGCCGATCATTCTGTCAAGTTTGCTACTCCTGATTGGGAATCAGATGGTCAATCAAACTATTGTCCGAGAGACCTTTTGGTGACAGTGGGGAATTGGATTATTGAAGCTCCGATGGCACTCCGTTGCCGTTTTTTTGAAGCGCGGTCTTACAAAACTATTCTCATAGATTATTTGCAAAGTGGAGCTAAATGGATTTCCGCTCCCAAACCGAGGCTAAGTGATGAAATTTACAATGTTTGCGATGCGAGTGCTTTGGCAATCAAAGACTATGAGCCGATATTTGATGCTGCAAACATATTGCGTTTAGGGCGAGATATTTTCTACCTGATCTCAGGCACAGGAAATCAATGCGGGGCGTTATGGCTTCAAACTGTTTTGGGTGAAGATTATAGAATACATACTTATGATAATATTTACTCTGGAACTCATGTAGACACGACAATTGTACCTATTCACCCTGGTTTGGTTGTAGTTAACGCCGAACGAGTCAGTCAACACAATCTACCAGAGTTATTCAAAGGGTGGGATGTCATCTATCTAGAGGATATTGTTGATATTGGTTGTGATACAAGTACCTGTCTTGCCACGAAGTGGATTGGGATGAACCTCCTGATGGTGAATCCTAATCTCGCCATTGTTGACAAAGCTCAAACTCCGCTGATCGGGGAACTTGAGAAGCGTGGTGTTGATGTTATACCATTGCAACTAAGACACGCGAGAACATTAGGAGGAGGGTTTCACTGTGTGACGCTTGATGTGCGACGCACAGGTTCTCTGGAAGACTATTATGTTTAGCACAATAACTTAATCCGATCGTCACTATTCTTGGAAAAATTTAAAAATAGAAAATTGGACAGTATGGGGCTTTTTATTGGTTTGTGTTATGACATCAAGGAAGAGTATCTTCAGATCGGTTTGAGCGCCACCGATGTCATGGATTTCGAGGATGAAGAAACCATCATCGGGCTAGAAAATACACTCTGCGGTTTGGGTCACAAAGTTGAACGCATCGGCAATGGTAGAGAACTTGCTCTTAGGTTAGTAAAGGGCGATCGCTGGGATTTGATCTTCAACATCGCCGAAGGACTCAAAGGTCGCTCTCGCGAGGCCCAAGTCCCAGCAGTCTGCGAATTATTCGCTCAACCATATACCTTTTCCGACCCGCTTACTTGCGCCCTTACCCTTGATAAGGCGATGACTAAGCGCGTAGTTCGGGATTTCGGTTTGCCTACAGCACCCTTTGAAGTGGTGAGTACATCCGAACAAGCGATCGCAATATCCCTTCCCATGCCTTTATTCCTAAAACCGATCGCAGAAGGAAGTTCTAAAGGGATAACAGAAAAATCCCTAGTCAAAGAAAGCCAAGATTTAGTTGCAGTATATCAAGCGCTACAGGAAGAATTCCAGCAACCCGTTCTGGTAGAAACTTTCCTTCCCGGTAAGGAAATCGCGGTAGGTATTGTCGGTAACGGTAATCAAGCTAGAGTAATCGCCGTGATGGAAATAATTTTTACCAAAAAAGCAGAAATCGCCGCCTACACAGCCCTAAATAAAGATAAATATCTCGAGCGAGTATCCTATAGGTTACTGACAGACCCCGAACCTTTAGCCGCACAAGCAAGACAATTAGCTTTGGATGTTTACCACAGTCTGGGTTGTCTCGATGCCGCCCGCGTAGAACTACGCGGCGATGTGACTGGTGAATTGCAGTTTTTAGAGGTGAACCCATTGTCAGGGATACACCCTATTAACTCAGACCTAGTTATTATGGCACGTCTGGCTGGAATAGAATATGCACAACTAATTGGTGAAATTGTTGAATCAGCATGGCAAAGATATAAAGGCTAAAGCGATTTATTTCTTTAAAGAAGCCTATCGCCTTCTTAAAAAAGGAGGTGTTTTTACTTACTTTTGTAGTAGAGGAGTAGAATCTCTTTCAGACACAGATCGTCAATTATTAAGAGAAACAGGATTTTTAAATATGGGAGGTACGGTTTGTTCAGTAAATCCGCCTGCAAGTTGTTTGTACTGGCATGAAAAAACTATGTTTGCACCGATTATCATCAAATAAAACCATCTAGTTACCAAAATAACATCTCATTTACTGACGGGTTTCTTCCCTAGCCAGAGTCAAGTTTTGAGATTCTTCTAGAGCCTTTAAGGAGACATCAACATCCTCAATATCGCTAACAAATGTCTTAGGCAACTGTACCCCCAGCGTCACCATTCTGATAGCTTCAAACAACAGCAAAGACAGCCACAAAATATGGTTACTCTCAAAGTTAATAGCAGCTACATCCGCAGGTAAAAATCCCAGTACAAGAGCAACTAAGCTAACATTGCGGAGGGTATGCCCTTGGGCCAAACCTAAGAAATACCCATCTAGCATAAAGTTTATTGAACTGAATACGAGAACGAGTAGCAACCAGGGAACAAAAATATCAATGTTTTCAGTAACTTCGGTGTGATTCGTCAACAACCCAAAAACAGTATTGGGAAATAGCCAACAAGCTCCGCCGAAAGCAATTCCTACCAGCAAAGCACTTCCCAGAGAAAATCGAGCCAGAGGTACTAACTGTTGTGAAAATCCTTTCCCTTTAAAATTTCCCACTAGAGTTTCCGTACCGAATCCCAATCCTTCAACAAAATAGATACTGAAATTGCATATCTGTAAAAGCAAGGCATTTTGAGCGTAGATAATCGTCCCCATCTGTGCTCCCTGATAGTTAAAAGTTAAAGAGGTAAAGATAAAAATTAAATTGCTGACAAAAATGTTTCCATTTAGGGTTAAAGTAGATCGTATCGCTGAGGGACACCAAATTTTTCCAGCTACCTCTCGTACCTCTTGCCAGTGGATTTCTTTGCACAAAAAAATCAATCCCACGAATAGGCATAGATATTGGCTGATAGCATAGGAAACTCCAGCCCCCGTACTTTCCCAACCCCACCGGATAATCAAGAGGTAGTCGAGTGCAATTTTGGCAGCATTGCCAACGACAGACACCACCACAACTAAACTATTTTTTTCTTGTCCTAAAAACCAACCAATTAAGACAAAATTGAGCAAAATGGCGGGTGCTCCCCAAATTTGGGTATTGAAATAGGCTAGACCTGAAGCTTTAACTTCTGGTGCGACATCTAGGAAGGCAAACCCTAATTCTCCTAAAGGGTACTGCAATAGTGCGATCGCGATACCAAGTACCAGAGCAATTAAACCATTACGCAGTCCGACTAACAGCACGCCTTCTCGGTCATTTCGTCCCACCGCTTGAGCTGTTACGCCAGTAGTACCCATGCGTAAAAACAGAAAAATCTCGTAAAGAAAATTAAGCAGGTTTCCAGCTAAGGCAACTCCTGCTAAGTGTTCGATTCCTTCCAGATGACCTAAGAAGATGACGCTGACTAAATTTGCCAGTGGCACCATAATATTTGATAGGACGTTGGCTAGAGCGAGTCGGAAGTAGCGAGGTACGAAGTCATACTGGCTATTGAGCATCAGGTTCATAGATAAATCCGCTTGTTACCAAAATCTCTACCAAAGAGCGTTAGATTTTCATATTAGTTTACATGATTTTTAAGAGGAAGGCTGCCCATGTGTTATCTTCAGATGTGCTGCTCGGTATGTGGTGGAAACGCAGTTTTATTAACACTTGTTCTTGTGTAATTATATTACCTCAGCAACTCATATTTAAGCTAAACTAAAGTTGTTGGCTAAAAATTGAAAGATTGATTTAAAGGAGCGAAATACCATGCTAAAACTTTATGGAGGAGCCCGCAGTCGGGCCTCGATCGTTCAGTGGTACTTAGAGGAAATAGAAATACCTTATGAGTTTGTGTTGCTAGATATGAAAGCAGGAGCTCATTTACAGCCAGAGTTTTTGGCAATTAACCCTTTTGGGAAAGTTCCTGCGATCGCAGATGGAGATTTTAAACTTTGGGAATCGGGCGCGATTCTGCTATACCTAGCTCACAAATATGGTAAAATGCCTGCATCTTTGGAGAGGCAAGCTGAAGTTGGGCAGTGGGTATTATTTGGCAATGCAACTTTGGGGCCAGGGATTTTGCTAGAAGCGAATCGCGATCGCGAAACCTCTCGTTTATTAACCCCACTCAATCAAATCTTAGAGCAGCAACCGTTCTTAATGGGAGATGAATTCAGCGTCGTAGATGTAGCCGTCGGTTCAATTTTGGCTTACATTCCGATGGTAATGCAATTCGACTTTACCCCTTATCCCGCAGTTTTCGACTACATCAAGCGTATATCAGAGCGACCGGCATTTCAAAAAGCGATCGGCGGGGGCAAATAACTGATAACAGTTAACTGATAACGGTTAACCATTAACCGTTAACCGTTAACCGTTATCAGTTAACGATTTGACCTCAGAATCGAATTATCTGAAACCAACCGCAGCCTGCCACACAAAAGCCAGCAGCAAGAAAAACACAGGAATCACGGGCAAAACGTCAACCAAGGGGTTAAAGATTGAGTAAGCTTCGGGCAGCTTTGCCAATAGCAGTGCAGCTTCCATGAATGAATCTACCTCTCCAACACAATTTTAATAATTGTCGTACATCTTAACATGAGGCGTTCGCAGAGGATCTGGTACTTGGTGCAAGCCAATGAGCAAATTCTTCGGTAAAGCGATCGCTCAGAATCGCCTCCCTGATCCGCACAGTAAAGCGAATTAACTCCGTAACGTTGTGAATCGACAGCAGAGTATGACCTAGAGCTTCGTGAGCCCGGACTAAGTGACTTAAATAAGCACGGCTAAAAGTTTGGCAAGTATAGCAGGGGCAATTTTTATCAACAGGGCCGTAATCTTCTCGAAACTGAGCATTTTTGAGATTCCAGCGTTCCCCTCCTACCAAAACCGCCCCGTGACGCGCCAAGCGAGTAGGAATCACGCAGTCAAACAAATCTACACCAGCCGCGATCGCCACTGCCATCTCCCGGTAAGTGCCAATTCCCATCAAATAGCGAGGTTTTTCTGGAGGTAAAAGCGGTGCAGTCACCTTTACAATATCTTCGATCATTTCCCCAGGTTCACCCACACTCACCCCGCCGATCGCATAACCAGGTAAATCCAAATCTACCAACTGATTAGCCGCGCGCGATCGCAAATCTGGATAAACCCCACCTTGAACAATACCAAACAAAGCCTGATCCGATCTTTGGTGACTAGCAATACACCGTTTCAGCCACCGGTAAGTGCGATCCGTCGCCGCCGCCACATCTTCCCGTGACGCGGGATAAGGCGGGCACTCATCAAAAGCCATAATCACATCCGCACCCAAATCATTTTGAATTTGGATCGAAAGTTCCGGTGTCATGTGGATCATCATCCCATCGCGGGGAGAGCGAAACTTCACCCCATCCTCCCCAATCGTGCGAATCTCACTCAAACTGAATACCTGAAATCCACCAGAATCCGTCAAAATTGGGCCTTTCCAAGCCATAAACTTGTGCAATCCGCCAGCACCGGCAACAATTCCCTCCCCCGGTTGCAGGTGCAAATGGTAAGTATTCGCCAATACCATCTGAGCACCCGCCGCCTCTAGATGTGCAGGTGTGAGAGTTTTGACATTAGCCAGCGTCCCCACTGGCATAAATCTAGGTGTTTCTACCGAACCGTGGGGAGTTGTAAAAATACCTGCACGCGCTTGTGTTTGGCTACATTTAGCCTGAGATTGAAAAGAAAAATTATCCGGCATCAGGCATGAGGTAATGGGAGTTTTGGGAGATTGTGTCAGTTAGCCATTAGCCATTAGCCATTAGCCATTAGCCATTAGCCATTAGCCATTAGCCATTAGCCATTAGCCCTACTTCCAAACGCTGCCAGTAAAATTAAAATGGGCAGTCATCGTCATCGAGTTGGACATCCCAGTTAGCTGAGAGCACTTGATCCACCACTGCATCCAAAGCAGCCGCGTTTAAGTTCCGCGTAACTTGCTCTTGGAGAGGATTTGATAGGGGAATCAGCCGCAACTGGCGGCCATCTTGCATCAAGTCGAAATAAGACCCCTCTTCCGGCGACTGTTTCAGTTCTAGGTAATCAAAACTATAAACATTCAAATAGAGCGCGTGGTTAGCAATCAGAGTGGAACGAGTGGGATCGGCAAAGACCTCCAGCACGTATCCTTCTCCTTCGCTGCAAATTATACCATCCTGAATGTGGATGTAGCGGACGCGGCCCAAATCGACTAGCAAGCGTTGTAGATCCCGCTTGTTGACAACAATCCCCGTATCCACGATACAAGGAGCAGCCACCCTGTTATTAAATTGATTGTGACTCATGGAACTAAAGCCTCTGGTGTAGTTGTGTTCGCGTTGCGGAAATTAAGGAACCCGCTAGCATTCTGGGGAGGAAGAAGGGGATAAATTGAGATTAGCCGCCACTCAGATCGAGATTTTCGGGTTCGCTGCCCCTACCAGTTTCTTGGGAAATGGATTGAGCAGGAGCGCTACCCTACCTAAGACCTGAAGGGGTGTTACCGATCCAATTCTGGCATACCCTAGTGGATTCACAACTCCCTTAAAATACTGAAAATTTATATCCTATGGTAGATAATAATTGGGTTCGCTATCTAAGTAAGTATTTCAGGACGCAGGGAACAGCTTTTGCTGCTGCTATTGCCTTCTACACTTGTTTGCCTGTACCCATCTCTTGGACTTTGGAATTTCGTGGTATTGCGCGTTTGGCTCCTCCAATCGGCTTGATGATAGGCGGTATATTGGGTCTAGTCGATGCTGGGTTGCAGTTTTTGGGGATGCCTGTACTTACGCGCTCGGCTTTGGTGGTTCTCAGTGGAATTACGGTAACGGGCGGTTTACACTTAGATGGAGCGATGGATACGGCTGATGGGTTGGCTGTTGGCGATCCCCAGCGGCGGCTGGAGGTGATGGCTGATAGTGCGACGGGAGCTTTTGGGGCGATGGCTGCGATCGCGATCGTGTTGTTGAAAACTGCGGCCCTGAGCGAGTTAAATGGCGATCGCTGGTTGGCTTTGATGGCGGTGGCTGGTTGGGGTAGATGGGGGCAATTAGTGGCGATCGCGCGTTATCCTTATCTGAAGGCTACTGGCAAAGGAGCTTTTCATAAAGATACTTTTTACTCGCCTCTGCATTTTTTACCCGGACTATTTTTATTGTTATGCCTGAGCAGTTTACAAATTATTTTAGACCGCGATCGCTGGCTTTTGGCAACAGGAATGGCTTTGGGGGGAGCGGCGATCGCTATTCTCACAGGAGCCTGGTTTAATCGCCGTTTAGGAGGTCATACCGGGGATACTTACGGTGCTGTTGTTGAGTGGACAGAGGCATTATTATTATGCCTTTTAGCCGCTTTACAAAATTAAAAATCAAAATTTAAGCTGTTGCTTTGTAGCCCACTTGCAAAATCCTCGGCAAAGTTTTCGGCTCTAAACTTGCAAATATTATCCTACATGGTAATTTGGAATGACAGAAAATCTACAAACCCCTCATAGTGGCTATCACTGGGATGGTAGCGTTCGCCGCTTTTTTGAAGGTTGGTATTACCGAGTAACTTTACCACAAAAAAGGCAAACTTTTGCTTTTATGTATTCTATTGAAGATCCCGCAGGCAATCAACCTGAAAGCGGCGGGGCAGCGCAAATTCTCGGCCCGGATGATGGCTATTTATGCCGTACTTTCCCAAATGTAAACACATTTTGGGGATGGCGGAATGCTTTAGGTTTAGGCCATTGGGGTAAGACAGATTTACAGATTCAACCTAAATATTTAGAGCCGCAGGTGTTTGACTCCCATATCCAAGAAGGCTATCAAGCAACTGCTACCTGGCATCAGGGATATTTGCACGATCCGGGGAGCGATCGCACCTGCTACTGGCAATATGAAATTAAACCCGTTTACGGTTGGGGAAACTCCGGGGAAGCGCAGCAGTCAACTGCGGGTTTACTATCTAGTCTACCGATTTTTGAACCAGGATGGCAGATTTTAATGGCTCATGGTTTAGCGAGTGGCTGGATTGAATGGGATGGCGATCGCTATGAATTTACAGATGCACCAGCCTACGGCGAAAAAAATTGGGGTGGTGCTTTTCCTAAAAAGTGGTTTTGGCTTAATTGTAATTGTTTTGACGGCGAATCTGACTTAGCTTTAACTGCTGGCGGTGGCAGGCGAGGTGTGTTGTGGTGGATGGAATCTGTAGCGATGATTGGCATCCATTACAGAGGGAAATTCTATGAGTTTGTACCTTGGAATTCTGAGGTAAAATGGGATATTGACCCTTGGGGAAGGTGGCAGGTTAACGCTAAAAATAGTCAGTTTGAAGTTGAGTTGATTGGCACTACTGAACTGCCGGGAACACTGTTGCGAGCACCGACAGAAAAAGGTTTAGTATTCTGTTGCCGCGATACAATGCAGGGAAAACTCAGCTTACAACTTCGAGCATTGCAAGGCAAAGGTAATTCTAAAATTATTTTAGAGGCTCAGAGTAATCTTTGCGGTTTAGAAACCGGCGGCGGGCCTTGGGATGAAGCTTGGCGATCGCAAAGCGAGGGATTAGCAATTAATGGACATTTTAATTGTTGAATCGGAAACTCTGGATATTTAATTAACAACTTTAGAGTTTAATTTATCAGCTATTTTTATTAGTTATAGTTTTTGAGGCTCCTGTATGATTTTAATTATAAGTAGTTAGCAATTTTATAAAGAATTAACACATTAAGCGATCTAGAACACAAAAGCGATATCATATTTATATGATTGCTTAATGTCTAAGGAAGCCAATGAGACCAAAGAGCAAAGCAGATTCAACAGCAAGCTTTGACGACCAATCATCAAGTCTCACACAGCCAGTGTTGCTAAATCGGATCGCTAACCGCATTCGTCAATCCTTAGAACTAGGGGAAATTCTGTCAGCGACAGTTGCAGAAGTGCGTTCATTTTTGGGAACAGATCGCATCAAAATTTATCAGTTTCAGCCTGAAGGTCACGGACTGGTAATCGCAGAGTCGATTTATGAAGATCGCCTACCCTCCCTATACGGTTTAAATTTTCCTGCCGATGATATTCCTACTTATGCTAGAGAATTATTCTTGCGAGCCCGCCAGCGCACAATTATCGATCTAAGCACCCATCAAATTGGTATTAGTGCCTTGGACTCAGTAGAAACTGGAGAACCTTTAGAAACGCAAGATATTCGCTATCGTCCGATTGACCCCTGCCACCTGGAGTATCTAATAGCGATGGGGGTAAAATCTTCTGTGGTAGTACCAATTGTCATCGAAACGGCAAGCAGGAGTGAGTCGGAACTACCGTCTCTACAATCTAATCAGCATCTCTGGGGATTGCTGGTATCGCACCATTCAGAACCGCGAACTGTGACTGAAGAGGAATTAAGGTTTATTCAGTCAGTTGTAGATCAAGTATCAGTGGCGATCGCGCAATCAATTTTATTAGAACAAGTCCGGGAACAAGCCAAACAAGAAGCTAATATCAACCGCGTTACAGCAGTGCTCTACACCCTGCCACCAGTTAAACTACAAGCGGCGCTGGAGGAAACAGTTGCTTTGTTTCGCGGATCGGGAGGCCGACTATATTTACCCACAAACGAAACCCAGCAAAGCATTGAGTTGTACGTCTGTGGTACCCAACCAGAACAAATCGATCGCATACACAATCGATACATTGAGGAGAATTTGCTCTGGCAGAAATTCCTCACCGCCAAAGTGCACGCCGGCGATAGCAAATCTAGTTCAGGCATCAAGCCTTGGTCAGTGGAATGGATGCGAGCGATGTATGCCTTGTCAGCCGTTCCCTGGGAATCAAATACCAACTCAAATATCTGGCCAATTGCCGACATCTATCGGGAACCCCTATTTCGTACCCTGGTTCCCGCCTTTCAAAACACCCAAATTCGGGGGGTGCTGATCGTACCGCTTTACTTTGGGCAAGAAGTAGTGGGCTGTTTGACTATTTTTCGAGAAGATAGCGATCGCGAAATAGTCTGGGCGGGCGAACACGATCCCGATACCCGCCAACTGTCACCGCGCCAATCCTTTGCAGCATGGCGGCAAATTAAGAAAGAACAAGCACAGTCTTGGACAGAGGCCGACATTCGACTGGCTCAAGCCTTGTCCGAACTTTTTTCTAGCGCCGTGAAACATTACAGGCTCTACGGACAGCTACAAACCCTAAATGCCAATCTGGAGTTACAGGTACAAGTACGAACAGCAGAGTTACAACATTCAAATGCGATCGCCAATCAACAGCGAGCAGGGGCAGGCATCCTTTCCAAACTGCAAAAAGCATTGGATGTAGAAACGATTTGTCGTACAGCAACCCAGGAAGTACGGCAGTTATTAAACATAGATCGGGTTGCTATTTACTGCTTCGATGCTGACTGGGGTGGGGGATTTATCAGAAATCTTGAATCCGTCAGTCCCGCATGGACGCAGATCGTACTAGCAACCAGAACGGTCTGGAATGATAGCTATTTACAGGAAACTCAAGGCGGTCGCTACAAAAACCATGAAATTTCTAATGTAAGTGATATCTACAACGCTGGACTTTCTCCCTGCCATATCGAAGTTCTCGAACATTATTGCATTCGAGCTTTTCTGGTTATACCCATCTTTATCGGAGACAAACTCTGGGGACTGCTAGGAGCCTATAACCATAGCACCCCGCGCCTATGGAAAGATTCGGAATTAGTATTTACTAATCAATTTGCTGCCCATTTAGGCGCTGTCTTGGATCGCAAGCAGGCAGAAATTGATTTACTCGAAGCCAAAGAACAATTTGAATTAGCTCTTCGTGCTTCCCATGATGGCTTTTGGGATTGGGATTTAGTAACTGGTGAAATGTATTATTCACCGCGCTGGAAAGAGATGCTGGGCTATGATGATAGCGAGCTACCTAACTCACCTGAAACATGGAAAGCTCTAATTTTTGATGAAGATTACCCCCTCACTCTTCAGTTAATTGAAGACTACAATACTGGAAAAGTCGATCAGTTTTTAATGACTCAAAGGTTCTATCACAAAGATGGTTCTACTGTTTATATTCTTTCTCAGGCAATCCATGTTAAAGATGAAAACGAGCGCGTAGTTCGCATGATTGGCGCACATTCTGATGTTACCAAAATGGTGAAAATTCAGGAAGCGATGGAAACATCGAAAATGCAGTTAGCCAGTGTTTTAAATAGCTCTTTGGACGGAATTATGGCGTTTCGATCCGTGAGAAATAAAGCGGGTGAGATCCAAGACTTTGAATGGCTGTTGGCAAATCCTGCTGCTTGCGAAATGATTAATCGCAAGCCTGAAGACTTAATTGGGAAATACTTACTAGAAGAAATGCCGGGAAACCTGGAGGAAGGACTATTCGAGCGATACATCCAGGTAGTTGAAACAGGCACGATGATGGATCGTGAGTTTTGCTACGATCGGGATGGGTTAAATTCTTGGTTCCAAAATATTGCCGTCAAACTTGGCGATGGCTTTGTTGTCACGTTCCGAAATGTCACAAATATCAAACGCTCAGAACAGGCTCTGCAAGAGGCTAACAGGCAGCTAGAAGAGCGAGTTGGGGAACTGAATCAACGAAATAGTGAGATGGTTCTTCTCAGTGAAATTAGTGACTTTTTACAAGCCTGTTTAACAATTAAGGAAGCTTCTGCCACGATCGCAACCTTAGTGCAATCGCTGTTCCCTGAATGTTCGGGCGGTATTTTCATCACTGCCAACTCGCGCAATCGCTTGGAAATAGTGACATCGTGGGGAAATCCGCTGTATTCAGAAACTATATTCCATCCCAAAGATTGTTGGGCGCTCAGGCGCGGACGAGTGCATTGGATGGGTAGCGATCGCCACGAACTAATCTGCAACCACATTAACCATAAAGATCCTCCCGCCGAATCTCTGTGCATCCCCATGATTGCTCAAGGGGAAACGCTAGGTTTGCTATATTTGTGTACAACAGCACCCCATACGATCTCGGAATCTAAACAACGATTAGCTCGTACTGTGGCGGAACAAGTGGGAATGGCGATCGCTAACCTCACCCTGCGAGAAACTTTGCAAAATCAAAGTATCCGCGATCCGCTGACTGGTTTGTTTAATCGCCGCTATCTTGAAGAATTTCTGACGAAAGAAATTGATCGAGCGCAGCGCAATCATTATTCTATCGGCATTATTATGCTCGATATCGACAATTTCAAGCAATTCAACGATACCTTGGGGCATGAAGCTGGAGATTTTGTGCTGCAAGAAATTGGCTATCTCTTAAAAAAAATGATTCGAGTTTCAGATGTTGCTTGTCGCTATGGTGGCGAAGAAATGACCGTGATTTTGCCTGAATCCTCTCTGGAAGATACTTATATAAAAGCTGAAGAACTGCGCGAAGCGATCGCTCAACTCAAACTCAATTACAATGGAAAAAGACTTGAAGGGTTAACGGCTTCATGTGGAGTAGCCTGCTTTCCCGATCGAGGAACCACAGGTAATGCTGTGATTATAGCAGCCGATGCTGCTTTGTATCAAGCAAAGGGATCGGGAAGAAACAAAGTTATTGTTGCCAAGAAATAAACTTTTATTGGGAATTGCTAATTGCTAATGGCTAATGGCTAATGGCTAATGGCTAATTGGTAATTGCTAATTGCTAATTGTTAATTGCTAAGGCGTACCTCACTTGCAAAAGAGGCCATATAAGATCAATACTTAATAAGTAAAACATTCACTTATCCTGACAGCTATGTTCCACTCCTTTACTTTCCTAGCCCGCAAATTGTTTTTCCATCCCTGGGTAAAACAAAGCCTAAAGATGATATTGAGCTTAGTGCTTTGGTTCGCTGTCTCTACGGTTCCTCTAGCATTTGCTGCCGATAACTCTAGTCCAGTTGGTGATTTATTGCGCCAACCCGCAACCGAAATTCCTATCAGTTTGGGCAGTACAAGTGACGAACTTAAGTTTTTTCCAAATCTCCTAGAATTTCAGTCAGGAAAGCGCTATAAATTAGTGCTGAAGAATCCTAGTCCTGAGAAACATTATTTTACTTCCAAAGACTTTGCCGATGCGAGTTGGACTCAAAAAGTCGAAGCGGGTAATGTAGAAATCAAAGGAGCAATTCGCGAATTAGAACTTAAACCGGGAGCGGAGGCAGAATGGGTATTTGTACCGATGAAGTCGGGAAGCTATAATCTTCGGTGTACGGTTCCGGGACACGCGGAAGCAGGAATGACTGGGAAAATTACTATTTCCGCTCCACAGGCGGCATAATATTAAATTCTAGGGTGGCGATCGCATAAGCCAATCAGTAGCAAGTGCGATCGCTCCCTTGCTGTTTCTAAGGAAAAAATTAAGCTACCTTAGATTTAGGAAAATTTATCAATAGCTCTCGGCCCGACACCCGTACCAATTGAGTCCGATATTTTTCCTTATTTCCCTAAACTCCTTATCACACACTTAGCGAATTGTCAATTACGTCAGTAACTCAGGGTTAAAGCCACTGAGCTTGTAAGAGCAAATCTCGAAGCAGGCTATTCTGACCAGCCTAAGTCTTAACGACTACGTTATTTGGGTTACGACACCTCGGAATGCGAAGCTAGTTCCCTGCTCTGTCGTTTGCAATTAAACAGTTCTAAAGTCACTGGAACAGTGTTGCAAGCCTAACAAGCCCTTATAACATTGGCGAAGCTAACATTACCCCGTAAGGGAGGCCCAACAAAGGCAACCATTATGCGTACAGGATTGCGAGGTTTGAGATGGTAATTGTCCCATCGAAAGTACATTACAAAAGTACACCAAGCTAAACAATCCCAAGGCGGTAATGGACAAAAAAGATTCACGGTGGTTAAAACCACCCGTATCGTCTCTCTATAAGGTCTAAAGACTCTGATTTTCCCACTTACCGAGCTTTTTTATGAACATTTTTGGTAGTCTGCTTTCTCAACCGGCTCAACCCCCCCAAGCCAAAAAACGCCGAGGTATTGAGATTAAATCTCCGCGCGAAATTGAAATTATGCGGCAGGCAGCTTTGATTGTGGCAACTGTACTCAAAGAAATTTCGCAACTCGTAAAGCCGGGGATGACGACTGCCGATTTAGATGCCTACGCTGAGAAACGCATCCGCGAAATGGGGGCAACGCCAAGCTTTAAAGGCTATCACGGTTTCCCTGGCTCGATTTGTTCGAGCATTAATAACGAAGTCGTACACGGTATACCCAGTGCGAAAAAAGTGATTCGAGCGGGTGATGTTTTGAAAGTGGATACCGGAGCTTACTATCAAGGCTTTCACGGGGATTCTTGCATCACCATTCCCGTTGTTGAAGTCACTCCCGAAGCCGCCAAGTTAATCCGTGCGGCAGAAGCAGCGCTCTACAAAGGCATTGAACAAGTGAAAGCGGGAGCCTACCTGCTTGACATTGCTGGAGCGATTCAAGATTGCGTCCAAGCTCATGGTTTTACTGTAGTCGAGGAATTTACAGGTCACGGCGTGGGGCGAAATTTGCACGAAGAACCTTCTGTTTTCAACTTCCGCACCCGCGAGATGCCAAATGTTAAACTAAGAACAGGGATGACCTTGGCGATCGAGCCGATTCTGAATGCGGGTTCTAAATATACCCGGACACTGGCAGATAAGTGGACGGCTGTCACCGTTGACAACTCTCTTTCTGCTCAGTTTGAGCATACGGTGCTAGTGACGGATGATGGCTACGAAATCTTAACTGACCGCTCTAAGGTTTAGAGGAGCAGGAAGCATATAAGATTTGGGGCGAGGGAGCGGAGATTTCCTTCTTGCTTCTTCCTTCACAGCACAAAGATCGGGTTAAGCTTAACTTTGGAGGAGAGGTTTAAGAATTATTATGAGCGAGCAAACTCCCTATGAATTGCTTGGAGTCCCTGAAGATGCTTCATTTGATGAAGTGCAAGATGCGCGGGGACGTATGGCCGATCAGTACGGCGGCGATAAAAAGCGTATGGAAATAATAGAGGCGGCTTACGATGCGATCCTGATGGATCGTTTGCGACAGCGCCAAGAAGGGAAAATTAAGGTTCCCGAACGCATCCGCTTTCCAGAGCGTGCAGTCCCATCATCTCCCAGCTTTGCTCCGGCTCCAGCTAAGGGAGGCCCGGCTTGGCTGCAACGACTGCTCGATTCTCCAAGTCTACCTGATATTTTATGGCCGGGTGGCGTATATGCGGGGCTGAGCGGTCTGAGTATTTACCCTGGCGGGAGTGACTCTGTGCTACAGCTAACTTTGGCTGTGGGTGTGGGTTCTTGCCTTTACTTTCTCAATCGCAAGGAACAAAAGTTTGGTCGAGCTGTGCTGCTAACTGTGGCTGGCTTAATTTTTGGGTTGGTATTGGGGGGTATTCTTGGCTCTTTTGTGACTGGGACTTTGATCGCCCCAGAGAAATTTATTGCTTTGTTTACGTTTGTAATCTTGTGGCTAGTTAGCAGTTTTCTCCGTTAGTTGTTAGTTGTTAGTTGTTAGTTGTTGGTTGTTAGTTGTTAGTTGTTGGTTGTTGGTTGTTAGTTAGAAAATTAAGCCAACTAATAACTATCAATCCCAATTACCAATTACCAATTACCAATTACCAGTTAACAGTTAACAGTTAACAGTTAACAGAATATCGACGGCTTCGGCTAGATTGCTGACAATTAAATCGGGTTTGTACATTTCTAATTGGGTGCGATCGCGAATCCCGCAAAGCGCTCCCATAACCTTAACACCGTGCGTTTGTGCTGCTATAATATCCGCTTCCGTATCTCCTACCATCCACACATCAGATGCAGGGGGAAGTTCCGCTATGGCTTTCGCCATTAGCAGAGGTTTGTCTTTGGTATCGCCAGTTTTAAGATAATCGTTGGGGAGACAATAACGCCGATCTAGGGGGAAAAATCGCCCTATGTCACAGCGGCTAAAGGCTTCGTCGAGTTCGCGATCGCGCCGCATTGTCATTACCACTAAATCAATTCCTGCCTGTTGCACTCTTTCCAAGGTTTCCAAAGCGCCCGGAACGGGTTGGTCGTAAACTAAATAAGGGAGCGTGTGGACTGTTTTGCGTCGATTCTGGGCAAATTCTGCCGCTTGATCTGCGTCTAATCCTGAGATGATACCGATTTGGGTTTCGGGAGTGCGCGATCGCTTCATTTGCCAAAACTCCTGTTTCGTGAGCTCGCGGATTTCTTGGTCTGGACGCTGAACCTGTGCCAGACAGAGCTGATAAACTCGATAGTAGCGTTCCGAAACATCCATAATCGGCCCATCGAAGTCAGTAATAAGTCTTAGCATCTGGTGTAGTTACGTTAAGTTTTAATACAAATTGTTAGTTATTATATCATTATTCTGGAATCCTTCTATAGCAACCTTCTTGACAGTTAGGGAACTCACTCATTGCTAAAACCCGCTGATGCTCTTCTCTTATATTCCCTTATTTCCTTATTCCCTATATTCCCTAGCCCTCAGCATCGGAGCATCGTAGCCCCTAGTTATAATTGACATGACCAAGCTAGCGGAGTAAAGTCTAGAGGGGGTGACACCCCTTATCATAACTTTAGCAATAGTCAATATTTACTTATTCTCTTATTCCCTTATTCCCTAGCCCCTAGCCCCTAGCTATACTTTCAAAGAAATGCTCTAAAAAAAGAGATGCTTCAAAAACTGACTTTAAATAATAAAAATAGCCTGGAATTTCTCCTCGACAAACTCTTATCCTTGCGCCGGATTGAGTATTTGACCCTAGATCGGGAACTGAAGATTAGAGAAACATCATTAAAAGTACAACAATTTGCAGATTTTCCCGGTGAGGTAGTACCGGGAAATGATGTGCGTGCTGGCTTTTTAGAACTAATAGGATTGGAAGAAATCCTTATAGAGATTATTAAGCAACCGCAGAAACATTTCGAGATCCAAGGAATTGCAAGAAATTTTAAAAACAGTTCTTATTTATATCTAGATTTATATATTTTTGGATATCAAGAAAAAGACAAGGATGAAAAATTAATTATCTTTTATGAAGATGTCACGGACAACATGACAGCAAAGCAAGCATTAGTTCAGGTTGCCCACGAAACAAGTCTTTTACTGAGCGCTTTGGCTACTGCCCACGATTATATAAATAAAATATTTAACTCCATAGCAGATGTGTTGTTAGTAACAACAGCAACAGGAAAAATTAAAATAGTTAATCAAGCTGCTCAACTATTATTTGGATATAGCGAAGTCGAATTAATCGGACAGCATATTACGCTGATTACTGCTGAGGAGAAATTGTTGCACCAAGCCAGCCAAGTTCTGTCTTCAGTTGACAACAATGCGGCAAATCAAGTAACAGTAGTTTGCAAAACTAAAACGAATTTAAAGCTCTCAGTGGCTTTTTCCTGCTCTATAAGTCAGACAGATATAAAAGGTCAAAGAGGAAGTGCTGACTTCACCCAATATTTTGTCTATATCGGTCGGGATATCACCGATCGCGAACGCATAAAAAAGCGGCAAGCAGCACATTATGCTGTCACTCAGATTTTATCAGAATCTACTTCTTTAGATGACGCAACTCCCAAAATTTTACAAGCTATCTGTGAAAACTTAGGATGGGATATCGGCGAGCTCTGGACTCCAGCAGATGGCAAAATCAGCAGTCAAGTGAGCGATCGCGCTCAAGTGGGTCACGAACTCATATTTTCCTGTCTCCGTCCACATTCTCCTCTGGATGCGACTCCGTGTTTGCAAAGGGTAGGAGTTTGGTGGCAGCGATCGCTTCCGGTTTCTAATTTCATGGAAAATTCCGAGGCAATTACCTTAGATCCAGGTAAGGGTTTGCCAGGAATAGTTTGGGTAAGCGGTTGCACCCAATGGATTACTGATGTTGTTAAAGATCCTAACTTCCTGCGCTCAGAATTCGCCGCTCAAGTGGGATTACGCTCAGCGTTTGCTTTCCCAATTCATACTAACGGCGAAGTGCTGGCAGTAATGACTTTCTTTACTGTAGAAGAACAACCGCCGGATCGAGAATTGCTGGAAATGATGACTGCTACTGGTTGCCAGTTAGGGCAGTTTTTTAAGCGCAAGCAAGCGGAAGAAGAACTGCGCGCGGCGGAAGCTTCTATTCGCATTTTATACGAACAGGAGAAACAGCAAAGCGAAGAGCTAAATCTTAAAAATTTCGCCCTAGAAAAAACAAAGCAAGAGTTAGAAGCTGCTAACCGAGAATTGCAGCGTATTGCCTCTATAGACGGCCTAACTCAACTAGCAAACCGCCGCTGTTTTGACGAAACATTAGAGCGGGAATGGAGGCGGATGGCGAGAGAAAGATCGCCGTTGTCTTTGATTTTGTGCGATATAGATTTTTTCAAGCTTTATAACGATAGCTACGGCCACCAAGGCGGAGATGAATGTTTAAAAGAAGTGGCTAAAATCTTTTATCAAAATGCACGGCGTGGTGGGGATTTAGCCGCTCGCTACGGAGGAGAAGAATTAGCTTTGATTTTGCCACTTACTGATGCTAAAGGAGCGTTGAAAGTAGCAGAGATAATTCGGAGCGATTTGCAAGCTAGAGCAATTCCCCACGCTGCATCTAACGTCAGTAAATATGTCACTCTCAGTATGGGAATAGCTACTGTTGTACCTACCCATGAATCATCTTTTGAGGCATTAATTACTGCGGCAGATAGAGCTCTGTACCGTGCTAAAGCAGGTGGGCGCGATCGCGTTGCGACTAGCTTTTAAATGTCTTCTTTCCTCAGACTTCCTCGTTTAATTTGCTCTCGTTCGATTGCTTCAAATAAAGCTTGAAAATTCCCTTCTCCAAAACCTTGAGCCTGGATTTGTTGACCCTTAACCCACGCTTTTCGGCGTTCAATTAACTCAAAAAATAAAGTCGGTTGCTCAAATATTGGCTGAGTAAAAATTTGCAGTAACATCGCTTCTGAAATGTTTTTCTGCCAATCTACTAAAACTTGACACACTTCTATTGCCTCCCATTCAGCACTAGAAAGATAGTTTTCCGACTGCCGCCGCAATTCGCTGTAATAGGTTGATGGAACTGGTAAAAAAGGTAAGCCACGCGATCGCAATTCAGTAACCACCTGTAAAATATTATTAGTTTGCAAAGCTATGTGCTGAATTCCAGCCCCCCGATTGGCATCCAAAAATTCTTGAATTTGGGAATTAGCTGATGCTGGTTCATTAATTGGTAATTGCACGCTACCACTAGAATGAATCATGACTCTGCTGCGTAAAGCTGACTTTTTAGTTTGAATTTCAAAGTTTTGCTGTGGCTGAAAACCTAAAGTATTTTGATACCACTTTACTGCTAGTTCTAAATCTCCAGTTTCAACGTTCAGCACTGCATGATCTATGCTGGTAAACAGTGCTTTACTATTGGTAATTGGTGATTGGTAATTGGTAATTGGTAATTGGCGATCGGTAATTGGTAATTGGTAATTGGTAATTGGTAATTGGCGATCGGTAATTGGCGATCGGTAATTAACCAAAGTTGTGAAAGGGAGCGCCTGGTCATTTGCAGACTCAGATTGCTCTAAGATAGTGAAAAGCTGACCGACTGTTAAAGGTGTTTTTTGCTCTATTAAAGTATGGGTTAAATCTCCCCAACCAGTAATTTTAGCAAACTTTAAATAGTCTTGTTTTTGCTGGATTGGTTGCAAAACTTTAGCGCCATGAGTAGTAGCTTGTGCCATGACAGATTCAAGATTACCAACTCGAAAAGCGATATCTACAACGCCGGGAGGATGCAGTTTCAGCCAAGTAGCGACAGGGCTAGCTGCTGTCAGAGGCGAAGATAAGATAAAACAGATACTACCGTTGCTGACAACTTCGGTAGAAGTGTTGTTATTAGCAGCACTTGCTATTGCTTGAAAACCTAGCTGGCTAACAAACAAATCGCGCAAGGTGGGTGCATCTTTAACGTAAAAGTGAATGCGATCGAACTCCATGAAGTTAAGTTAAATTTACTTGACTAATTGGGTGAATTTGTGCAACTATCTAAAGAGTGATTTTGGAAAATTACCATCATGGGCAATTTATTTAACAACCCGTTCCTCCGGGCAGCAGGGGTTGCAGCTATAGCTTACGGCATTTTTCAGTTACTAGCTAGAGCTTTATATGCTTTTGCCAGAATTGCTGAAAGTTTTTCCCGCTGGGTTAAGTGGTCTTTTTTGCCTTGGAGTGACGAGATAGCGATTGGTTTGGGGGTAGCTTTCTTGATTGTTGCTGCTGTGACGACGAGCCGCGATCGCTAAATTATCGGATCTAGCAACAAGATCGACTCTGCTGGCACTGCGGTTAGAAAAATAAGTGACTTTCCGGCTGAATATTAATCTCCATCGGCACTGCTTGCGGGTCAGCGGAAAGAGCAAATATAATTGCATTAGCAGCGGCTTGAGAAGTATAGAAACTACCTTTTAAATTCAAGTCAAGCATTGCATCTAAATCAGCGGGTTCTAACTTGTTCCATTGTTTGAGAATACCTGCACCTGCGACATTGACTAAGGCATCAATTTGACCGAAGCGACTAAGTGTTTTCTGCATTAATACCTCGACTTGTTGCGGATCGGTGATGTCACAAGGCACAGATAAAACCTCTGTCGGTAATTCGTTAGCTAGCGCGTCTAACCTACTGGTGTCTCTGGCGGCGATCGCTAAACTAGCGCCAGATTTTGCCAGCTTGTGCGCTACTGCTGAACCGATACCACCAGTCGCACCCACCACAACCACAACTTTTTCCTGCATATCGCTTTACATTTCTTTACGTCTTTTTCGATCGTATACCTAATGTAGGCGAAGTGAAAGTTTAAGGTTTGGCGATCGCTACCAGACTCTTCGCGCCTGATTCTGTCACCTTGAAAGCAGCACAAGACTTTAAAAAAGTTGTTAATTTGCTGCTGAAACCCAATTCTTTTACCAGAGAAGTAACAGACTTGCCATAAGCTTGATAAAAAGCTCCACCTAGTTCCCCAACTAATATTTTTTGTCCGTTAGCTTTACTTTCCATTAACTTAAGCAGTTCGAGCAGAATTTTCTCTAATTCTGCTTTGGAAGTAATATTTCCGTTGAGATTTGTATCGTTTACGTTTTGCTGTTTAGTCTGCGAAGATTCCGCGATCGCCACCAAACTCTTCGTACCTGAATCAGTCACATTAAAAGCACTGCAAGACTTTAAAAAAGTCGTTAATTTGGTGCTGAGACCCAATTCTTTTAGCTGAGAAGTAACAGACTTGCCGTAAACTTGGGAAAAAGATCCACCAAGCGTAGCAACTAATATTTTTTGTCCGTTAGCTTTGCTTTCGATTAACTTAAGCAGTTCGAGCAAAATTTTCTCTAATTCTGCTGGTGAATTAATACCAGCTTTTAAATCGCGATCCTTTGCATTTTTCTTTTCACTCTGTGGCGGTTTTGCCTTATTTACAACCGCAGTCTGCATCGGCACTATCTGAGGAATAACAGCTTCAATCTTCGCGCTGCCACCATTATTATTTTTAATACTATCACCCCGATCGTTTAAAATAATCTGACAACGAGATTGAACTAAACTAGAAATCGTATCTAAATCAGTCAAGCGCTTACTCAGAGAATATTGTTCTCCATCGATCCACTCTTGTAATTGACTCATTAACCCTTCAAAATCGGGAATTTCTGCACCAATAATTGGGGAATAGTGTTTACTTTCACCTGTAGCGTAGTTTTCGACAACCAGATTTTCATCTTTTCGCAGGACTCGATAAAGTGTCAGTCCTTGGCTTTGTAACTCATTGCACAAGTGCAGTAGCAAACTATCACCAGAACAGACAAATATCTCTTTAGCTGTCGGATAACGTAGAAAAATAGAAGCGCCAACAGAGATCATTTTGCCGTCAGCATTACTGGCACCACTAGGAACATGAACCAGTTGATATCCACGTTTATGTAGTTCATTATCCTGACTCCCAATAGCAGAATTTCTCCAGTTAGCAAAAGCAATTTTTATTCGTAGTGGATAGCTGCATAAACGTCCTAAAAATTGTTCCGCTTTCCCATCTAATTTTAGGTTTTCGGCATCAAGTAGCAAAATAGCTAAACCGGGATGCTCAGCAATTGAAGGCGTTGAGGCGATTGGTTGTTTTACAGACAATATCTGTGGTAATTCTGGGGAAATGCTAGTACCAAGCTGAATCTGGTTGCTAGGGGAAAATTGACCATTTTCTGGGGTTTTTTCAAAGGTCGCGATCGCAGATGATTCCAAGTCAGAAGTAGATGCGTAGGCCAAGCGGGCCGCAGACATCGCACTTCCCTCTACTACTGCACCGCTTGCAGCGCTAGCGGGTTCTAGAAATTGCTTCCCGCAGCTTTTGCACAGATAACGCTGCCTACCGTTATGACGACCATTTTTGCGGTATGAAGTAGAATCACACTTGGGGCATTTCATGGGAGCGATCGCGCAGTCATGTAAATAAAGTATATACCTATCTTGACTGTTTGGGGCAAAAAATTAGGATTTAACCAGTCCAACTTGCCAACCTTTGGCTGTCTTTTTTAGCTTCAGAGAAGAACAGGACTGCAAAAATTTAGGAAACTTGTTGCCCAGATTAAATTCTTTAATCATTTGAGTAATAGGTTTAGCATATTTTCGGTGAAACTCACTGCCGACATTGGAAACAAAGACATAATTAATAGTTGATGTCGCTGTTAAAGTTTCAACTATATTGACAATCGCTATCTCCAGCTCTTCAATAGAATTAATCTCATTTAAACTCTGAGGAATAACAATATCTTTCTTAACTGGCGAACTGTTAATAGATAATGGTTGAGCGATCTCATTGACATCGAATAAAGTTAGATAAGTTTGAGAACTATCTGAGGTTTTGTGAATAGCAAACTCGGTCGGATAATCTAGAAAAATATCCCTAACCTTAGTTCCTGGCAGATGAGTTGCTGCGACTTGACTGAGTGCTAAATTATAATTTTCTTGATACAAAGCGGAGATGCGAGAAAGCTTAACCCATTGATTTTCTGTGCGTTCTTGTTCAGCTTTAATTAACTCTTTTAACTGAGAGATAAATTCTTCTAGAGGTGGAATTTCCGGGGAACTGACCAGAGAATATTTCTGAGTTTTTCCAGTCTTGCTATTTAAAATTGTGATGTAGTCTCCCTGCTTGCGGACTTGATGAACAGTTAATCCGTGAGCTTGCAGCGTATTGCGGAGATGTGTTAGAGCCTGGTCGGAGGAACAGACTAAAATTTCTTTAGCAGTGGGATAGTGTACGAAAATAGAAGCTCCTACAGTAGCCATTTTCAAGTCAGCACTATCTTTTCCTGGGGGAACGTGAATTAATTGATAGCCGCGTTCGTGAAATTCTGCATCTTTCTTACCCATACTGCGCCAATTAGCAAAGGCAACTTTGATTTGGATAGGATAGATACAAATTCCCTCTAATAATTTTTCGGTTTCGATATCTATCTGTAAGTTTTCAGCATCTAATAGCAAGATGGCGATACCTGGAGAAGGCTGGGAACCGTTATTATTTGACGAATTCAGATTTAAAAAAGCTGAGTTATTTGATGGTAAAACTTGTGTTGTTGGAGAGACAAGCTGGTGAATTTCTAGAAATAATCGGTTGAATTGAGGAGAATTAACGAATTCCGGTGCTAATAAAATTTGCAGGTATTTTTTCGCGATCGCCAGTAGCGATCGCGCGTCAGCCGCCTGAGAGAACCCTGCTGTCAATTTTTCCTTCAAGGTAGATTGACTCTCGGCTCTATGCCAGAGAGTTTTCCTGTATTTTGCTGCTATCAATTCAGGATGCTGCTGCTGGATAGAAACGACAGTTTCGCAGATATGGCGGCTGATGGCGCTGATAATGACCGATTTTTGAGTCACTGGCAAGCTGGAGCTATCTTGCATGGCCCTCCACAAGCAAGGATGGTATTTCGATCCATCATAGACTGACGGAGGGACTAGGTACTGGGAGTGGGAGTAGGGGAAGATGGGGAAGATTTAGCTACCCTACCTCCCCTAGCTATCAAATTAATTTAACCTATTCATAATCTAATATTATCGGATTTTAACTATCAACAGGTATTCTTTAACTCGATCGGTTGTAAACAAATTTAAGGTTGTGGAGCGCATCTCATGGCAGCGATCGCAAAAAAAAATCAGCTTAAAGGCTTGACAGTAGCGGGTGCATTGGCATTGTTAGCTGCAACCGTCGGGTTCTCAGTACCGGCCATTCAAGCTCAAGGCCAAAGAACAATTAAAATAGATGGTTCCAGTACAGTCTATCCTGTTACCGAAGCAGTTGCCGAAGAATTCCAGAAAGCCAACAGGGGTGTGCAGGTAACGGTTGGTGTCTCAGGTACAGGCGGCGGCTTCAAAAAATTCTGTCGCGGCGAAACTGATATCTCCAACGCCTCCCGGCCGATTTTAAAAGCAGAGATGCAGGAATGCGCTAGCAAAGGCATTAAGTACATGGAATTGCCAGTTGCTTACGACGCTCTGACGGTAGTTATCAACCCCCAAAACACTTGGGTAAAAAGTCTGACAGTTGCCGAATTAAAGAAAATGTGGGAACCTGGAGCTCAGGGGAAAATCAACAATTGGAGCCAAATACGCTCAGGATTTCCTAATGCTCCTCTCAAACTTTTTGGCCCTGGTACTGCTTCTGGAACTTTCGACTATTTTACCGAAGCAATTGTCGGCAAATCTAAGTCTAGTCGCGGCGATTATACTGCCAGCGAAGATGATAATGTTTTAGTTCAGGGCGTTACTCGCGACAAAAACGCGATCGGCTACTTCGGTTTCGCTTATTACGAAGAGAACAAAGGCAAACTAAAAGCAGTGCCGATTAACAGCGGCAAAGGGGCGGTTTTGCCTTCTTATCAAGCAGTACAAAATGGTACTTATACTCCGCTTTCGCGCCCTCTATTTATCTATGTCAATGCTAAGTCAGCAGACAAACCAGAAGTCAAACAATTTATCGAGTTTTACCTAAAAAATGGCGCAAAACTGGCACGCGAGGTTAAGTATGTTGCCCTACCAGCAGTAGCTTACACAACTGCTATGGGTCATTTTAACAAGCGTCGTGTTGGCACTATCTTTGGGGGTGAAGAGGCTGTCGGCTTGACGATTGAAGAACTACTTAAGCGCGAAGTAAGATAGTAAATGGCTAATTGTTAGTGGTTAGTTGTTAGTGGTTGGTTGTTAGTTGCCATAATTAGGACTTACGGAGGTCGTCCCAGAAACCGGGTTTTTGATAAAATTTGTGGGTTCGGGCGAAGTATTTTCGTAAAAAAACCCGGTTTATGAGGTTGGGTGCGTAAGTCCAGAATAATTAACAACCAACAACTACTAATTGAAAGATAACTAATTTGCAATGACTGAAAAATCCTTAAAATTTTCCAAACAAACCGCCCTGTCCCTAAAAGCAACTAGGGATGTGCGAGAAGGTGCGATCGCTTTTCTATTATTCCTAGCAGCATTCTCCTCGGTAGCGACCACTGTTGCTATTTTAATTATCTTAGTTTCCGAGTCTGTAGGCTTTTTCCAAAAAGTTTCCTTGATAGAATTTCTCACTTCTAAAGAGTGGACACCATTGTTTTCTGAACCTCACTATGGGATTTTGCCCTTAGTTTCAGGGACTTTAGTAATTACAGGAGTGTCTATGGCTGTAGCGATACCATTAGGCACAATTATCGCTATTTATCTGAGTGAATTTGCATCAAATCGCTTGCGGGAAGTTATTAAGCCAGTCTTAGAATTATTGGCGGGAATTCCCACAGTAGTTTACGGATACTTTGCTTTTTTATTCGTCACACCGCTATTGCAGAAAGTCCTGCCAGACTTGCCTGGTTTTAATATGTTGAGCGCTGGATTGGTGGTAGGAGTAATGATTATTCCCTTCATCAGTTCCATCGGCGAAGACGCAATGCGTTCAGTCCCCCTGTATTTAAGAGAGGGTGCTTATGCAATGGGTGCAACACGGTTTTATACTGCAACTTCGGTAGTTTTTCCGGCTGCCTTTTCTGGAATTTCATCTGCTTATATTTTAGCTATTTCTCGTGCTATCGGCTTGACAATGGTACCCGCCATCGCCGCTGGTATGCAACCGAACTACACTTGGAATCCAATGGAACCGGGAGCGACAATAGCAGCTTACATTGTGCAAGTAAGTCTCGGTGATTTGCCACACGCCAGCATTGAATATCAAACCATTTTTGTAGCAGGACTAACTCTAGTGTTGATGACTTTAGTATTTAATATAGTCGGGCATTTCCTGAGCAAACGTTACCGCGAAATTTACTAACTGTTAACAATCAGCAATCAGCCATTAGCCATTAGCCATTAGCCATTAGCCATCAGCCATTAGCCATTAGCCAGACCTTTTATGTCAAGAGAAAATCTACAAGAAATTCGACAAATTATTAGCCGTGCTAAGCTATGGGACAGCATATTTGCTATAGTAGGTTTACTATCAATGTTAGTAGGAATCATTACCCTATTAGCCTTGACACTTGACTTAGCAATAGATGGTGTACCGCGTCTTTCCTGGCAATTCTTTACATCATTTCCCTCCCGCCGCGCTGGGGAAGCTGGCATTCTTTCCGCTTGGGTAGGATCGACTCTAGTAATGTTCGTAACTGGTTTAGCAGCAGTTCCCTTGGGTATAGCATCCGGTATTTATCTAGAAGAATATGCTCGCAAAAATTGGATCGCTGATTTAATCGAAATTAATGTTACTAACTTAGCTGGCGTTCCCTCAATTGTCTATGGACTTTTAGCTCTAGGTTTGTTTGTTTACAAATTAAATTTGGGGCAGAGTATTCTCACCGCAGGATTGACTTTAGCACTGCTAATTTTGCCAGTAGTAATTGTCACCACCCGCGAAGCTATCCGCGCAATTCCTAACAGTATCCGCGAAGCTGCCTATGCAGTTGGTGCTAGCAAGTGGCAAATGATTTGGAATCATATTTTGCCCTATTCTGCTGGTAGTATTATGACAGGAGTAATTGTGGGTTTATCCCGTGCAATTGGCGAAACCGCACCTTTAATTACAATTGGGGCTTTGACATTTATTGCCTTTTTACCCGATTCTCCATTTCAAGCAGAGTTTCCTTTCTTTTCCTTTAAATGGCTGATGTCTCCCTTTACAATCATGCCCATCCAGATGTTTAATTGGGTATCGCGCCCCCAAGCAGAATTTCAAATCAATGCTGCGGCGGCGGGGCTGGTTTTAATGGCTATGACACTGGCTATGAATGCCTTAGCAATTTATCTACGCTATCGTTTCCGTAAAAATATCAAATGGTAGAAAAAATCGAAACTGTACACTCTTTCTCAAGCAGCATACAGCCAAAAGCTGAAGTAAGAAACCTCAATTTTTACTACGGTTCATTACAGGCCCTTAAAAACATCAACCTAGTAGTTGCTGACAGACAGGTAACGGCGTTAATTGGCCCATCAGGCTGCGGCAAAACTACCCTCTTGCGGTGTTTTAATCGGATGCACGACCTCTACCCAGGGAATCGCTATGAAGGAGAAATTTTATTAGATTCAGATGAGATTAATATCCTTAGTCTGCGGGTAGATCCTATTGAAGTACGGATGCGGATAAGTATGGTATTTCAGAAGCCTAATCCTTTTCCTAAATCAATTTATGAAAATGTAGTTTATGGATTGCGGGTGCGGGGTCAAACGCAGCGTAGCTTAATGGATGAAAAGATGGAAAAAGCTCTACGAGAAGCTGCTTTATGGGATGAAGTCAAAGACAGATTAAATGATTTAGCGTTCAATCTTTCAGGGGGACAACAACAGCGTTTGTGTATTGCCCGCGCTTTGGCAACGGAGCCTGAAATAATTTTATTTGACGAGCCAACTTCTGCCTTAGACCCGATTGCTACTGCTAGTATTGAAGGGCTAATTAGCGAGTTGAAGGAAAAAGTAACTATTCTGATTGTGACTCACAATATGCAGCAAGCTGCACGGATTTCTGACTATACAGCTTTCATGTATTTGGGCGAAATCGTCGAGTTCGATCGCACTAAGACAATTTTTAATAGTGCTTCCAAGAAACAGACAAAAGAATATGTAGAGGGAAGATTTGGATAAGGTAACGCCCCCCTCTGGGCGGTGATTCAACCGTCCAGAGGGCGGCGCTACAAACAATTTTTGATTTTATTCAATTCATCAAACCATCAATCCGATTGTAAGTACCAACATATTCTAATGTTGTTTTATGTTGGGGATTAAGAAAGATTGATGGTGCTGAAGCATACTCGACAAGTTCGCCAATTCGATTTGTTTCTTGAATCTTGATGTTAAAAAAAGCAACTAAATCCGAGACTCTAGATGCTTGCTGTAAATTATGGGTGACGATGACAATTGTATATTGCTGTTTCAGTTTGTGGAGTAAATCTTCAATCCGCAAAGTAGAAATGGGATCTAGAGCTGAACATGGTTCATCCATAAGTAAAACTTCTGGTTGAAGTGCTAATGCTCTCGCGATACAGAGGCGCTGCTGTTGGCCACCTGATAAAGTTAGAGCATTTTTATTCAGGCGATCTTTTACTTCATCCCATAATGCTGCTTGGCGGAGAGAATTTTCTACAAGTTCATCAATATTTCCCTGATAACCGTTGATGCGAAGCCCCAAAGCAATATTTTCATAAATAGATTTGGGAAAAGGATTTGGTTTTTGGAAGACCATACCGATGCGGCGGCGAATTTCAACTGGATTGAAATCTTTTATATCTTGTTCGTAAAAGCTTATTTTTCCAGTTACTTTTGCGCCTTTCACTAGCTCGTTGATGCGATTAAAACACCGGAGCAATGTGCTTTTTCCGCATCCAGAAGGCCCAATAAATCCAGTAATTTGATTTTTATAAATGTCAATGTTTATCCCTTGTAAAGCTAACGATCCATTGTAGGATACGGAGAGTGCTTCGGCTCGGAGAATAACTTCCTGGGTTGTGGGCGATTCAAAATCTGGTTGCATATATAGTTAGGGACTAGGGGCTAGGGACTAGGGACTAGGGAAAGAGGAAGAGAGGGGGAGCAGGGGAGCAGGGGAGATGGGTAATTAGCTATTAGCCATTAGCCATTAGCCATTAGCTATTAGCTATTACCAATTACCAATTACCTCATTTTTCGCGATTATTTTCACGTAAAATTATAGCAGCAAAATTCATTAAAAATAGTATTCCTATTAGCACAATAATTGCTGCTGCCGCATTTTCTTGAAAATCAGCTTGAGGCCGAGAAACCCAGTTGAAAATTTGAACAGGAAGTGAAGTAAAAGGACTTCGCAGCCCTTCTAAAGATAAAGGGGGAGTAAAAGTAATAAAAGCTGATGCTCCTATAGCAAGAAGCGGTGCTGTTTCGCCAATTGCACCGGAAAGAGATAATAAGGTTCCTGTTAAAATACCTGGTAGGGAAGATGGTAAAACTATATAGAATAATACTTGCCATCGCGTCATTCCTGTAGCGTAGCCAGCCTCACGCAAGCTGTAAGGAACTGTACGCAGTGCTGAGCGAGTGGCAATAATTAATAGAGGCAAAATAATCACGGATAAAGTTAGGGAAGCAGACAATATGCTAGACTCGCCTGTGAAAAATCCCAAGGCATGAACGAATACTCCTAAACCTAATAGGCCATAAATTATAGATGGCATTGCAGCTAAGTTAGCAATGTTAATTTCCAGAAATTGACTAAAGATATTGTCGGGTATATATTCCTCTAAATAAATTGCTGCTCCTACTCCAATTGGAGTAGCAAAAATGGCGGTTAATCCTAGTAGCCAAAAGGTTCCAATCAACGCTGCATAAATACCAGAATCTTCGGGTTTTCTAGAGGAAAATGTAGTAATAAATTCCCAGTCAAGGCGGAAAAAACCATCTATACCTATATCAAAAAATAATAAAAATAGTACGAGGATACCGACCAGTGTAGCTGCGATTGTTATAGTTTTGAAAATCTGGTCTAATAAGTTGCGCTGATAAAAATATGGGAGGAAAGTTTCAGGTTTAATACATTTTTTTTGGCTATCAAACCCAGTTGTGTTTGAGCTACTATTAATAACGATCTGAACTTCAGCTATTTCACTGGGAACTACAACTTCCGAGAGTTGATTTCTGTAGTTGCGAACTAGCCAATAACTGAGAATGTTGAGGGTTAAAGTTAGCAAAAATATTACCATACCTACGGTAAAAATGATATGAAATTCTAAGGAATTAAAAGGTACATCACCCAAACTAAGCTGGATAATAAATGCCGTCATTGTTGATACTGGCTCTAAAGGATTGAGAGTAAATTGTGGGGTTTGTCCTGCTGCAATGGAGGCGATGAGAGTTTCTCCTAAAGAGCGAGATGCTGCTAAGGTAAAGGAGGCGATGATTCCGGGAAATGCTATTGGCAAAACTATTTTTGTGATTACTTCTCGTTTGGTAAGACCTAAAGCATAGGCTCCTTCGCGAAATTTGTTTGGTACGCTATTAATTGCATCTTCACTGAGAGAAGATATTATGGGTACAATCATCACACCTGTGACTAAACCTGCGCTTAATGGACTAAAGCCGGCGAGGTTGGGAATGATTTTTTGCAGGAGAGGGGTAACAAATAGCAGAGCAAAATAGCCGTAAACTACGGTGGGTATTCCTGCTAGAGTTTCTAAACTAGGTTTGAGAATATAGCGGACTGTTTGGGGAGCATATTCACTGAGGTAAATGGCGGCTAGTAAGCCTATGGGCATGGCAAAAGTCATTGCGATCGCAGTGGTGAGAAGAGTGCCACTCGCAAGTACCATAATACCGAAAGTTTTGTTAGGAAATAGAGGAGTCCACTCGGTATCTGTCAAGAATCTAGTTAGGGGTACTTGATGAAAGAAAATTGCTGTTTCATAAATTAAGATCGCAATAATAGCAGTAGTAATGAAGAAGGGAATGCAGGCAAGTATTCCCAAAATTGTTTGTAAAAAATACTCTCCCCAAGTAACTGAGGTTAGATTTCGTTGCCAAAGGCTAGGCTTAAGTTTTTGAAGAGACGATTTAGCGGTTTTCATTTAAACCTTGCCTTTGTACCGTAGGGTCAAGGCTATACTTAATTATTTTACGATTGATGGGTAATTTATTTTTGTTAAAACCAGGTTTATTTTTGCTAATTTATCATAAAAATAAGCTAAGTTTGGTTAAATATTGGTAAGCACATAGATAATTTATGGTTAAATTTAGCTAGCTAGCGGTCAGGTTTGAGATCGGGTAAAGTCGCGATGCCTTCGGCGCGGCGTTTCGCGATCGCACTCCCACTCATACCCATCCACTCCCATAATAGTAAGAAGCACTTTACATTTCTTAAACTATTATGGCAAGAGACTTACGGGGATTCCTAAAAATCTTGGAAGAAAGAGGGCAATTGCGGCGGATTCAGGCTTTGGTTGACCCCGATTTGGAGATCGCAGAGATTTCTAACCGGATGCTGCAACAGGGCGGCCCTGGGTTGCTGTTTGAGAATGTCAAAGGATCGGCTTTTCCGGTGGCGATTAACCTGTTGGGGACAGAGGAACGGGTTTGCTGGGCAATGAATATGTCAAAGCCTGCGGAATTGGAGGAATTGGGCAAAAAATTGGGGATGCTGCAACAGCCTAAGCCCCCTAAGAAAATTTCCCAAGCAATAGAGTTTGGGAAGATACTTTTTGACGTGATCAAAGCTAAACCGGGGCGCGATTTTTTCCCAGCTTGTCAACAGGTTATAATTGAGGGTAATGGGCTGGATTTGAATAAAATTCCGATGATTCGCCCTTATTCAGGCGATGCTGGGAAAATTATCACCCTGGGTTTAGTAATTACGAAGGATTGCGAGACGGGTACGCCGAATGTGGGGGTGTATCGGTTGCAGTTGCAGTCGCCTAATACGATGACAGTTCATTGGCTATCTGTACGCGGTGGGGCGCGACATTTGCGGAAGGCGGCGCAGGCTGGGAAAAAGTTAGAAATTGCGATCGCGCTTGGTGTCGATCCCCTGATTATTATGGCCGCTGCTACACCGATCCCGGTTGATTTATCGGAATGGTTATTTGCCGGACTTTATGGTGGTTCTGGGGTGCAGTTGGCAAAGTGTAAAACGCTGGATTTAGAAGTACCTGCTGACTCGGAATTTGTGTTAGAAGGAACGATTACACCAGGGGAAGTTTTACCCGATGGCCCCTTTGGGGATCACATGGGATATTACGGCGGGGTGGAGGATTCGCCACTGATTCGGTTCCACTGCATGACTCATAGGAAAGATCCTATTTATTTGACTACTTTTAGCGGTCGGCCGCCGAAGGAAGAGGCGATGATGGCGATCGCGCTTAATCGGATTTATACTCCAATTTTACGGCAGCAAGTGTCAGAAATTGTAGACTTTTTCTTGCCAATGGAAGCGCTGAGTTATAAAGCGGCGATTATTTCCATTGATAAAGCTTATCCAGGTCAAGCGCGGCGTGCAGCCTTGGCTTTTTGGAGTGCTTTACCGCAGTTTACTTACACTAAGTTTGTGATTGTGGTAGATAAAAGTATCAACATTCGCGATCCGCGTCAAGTAGTCTGGGCAATTAGTTCTAAAGTTGACCCTTCACGCGATGTTTTTATTCTACCCAATACGCCCTTTGACACTTTGGATTTTGCCAGTGAAAAGATTGGTTTAGGAGGAAGAATGGGGATTGATGCCACTACTAAGATGCCGCCAGAAACTGACCATGAATGGGGGGAAGCTCTGGAGTCGGATGCTGATGTGGCGGCTATGGTTGAGCGTCGCTGGGCTGAGTATGGTTTGGCTGATTTGAATTTGGGAGAAGTCGATCCGAATTTGTTTGGATATGAAATGAAGTAAAAATGAACAGGCAAAGGGGCCGAGGAAGAGGGAAGAATAAAAATTTCTTCCCTTTTTTTTGATAATTTGATAAACTCATCATTGAATATGTGATACGTAAGTCCTATATATGTCAGGAGCTTGGTCGTGTATTCTAAAAGTATACTTCCGAATGAAACCATTTTAGTAGTCGATGATAACTCTGAAAATATTGAATTGTTAGCTGATTTGCTGAGTGGCGTTGGTTATCAGGTGGCGATCGCAAAAAGTGGTAAAGCTGCACTAGAATGCTTAGAATTCTTACAGCCAGATATTATTCTGCTTGATGTGATGATGCCGGAAATTGATGGTTTTGAAACTTGCCGACAGATCAAATCAAACCTCGCCAACCGCGATATTCCTATCATTTTTATGACAGCTCTTTCTGACTCTGTAAACAAGGTTAAAGGACTCAGTATGGGAGCGGTAGATTACATTACCAAACCCATAGAGTACGAAGAGACACTGGTACGTATACGGATACAGTTGCAGGTGCGTGACTCCCAGAAGCAACTCGAAAAACAGACCCTAGAACTCTCTGAAGCTTTGGAGCAACTGAAAAAAGCCCAGGTACAGATGGTACAGAATGAAAAGATGTCTTCCCTTGGTCAATTAGTGGCGGGGATAGCGCACGAAATTAATAATCCTGTGAATTTTATTCACGCTAATCTGATCCCTGCGGAAGAATACATGAGGACTCTAATAAACTTTGTCGAATTATATCAAGAATGCTATCCTCAGCCTCACCCAAAAATCCAAGAATGGATAGAAAAGGTAGAGATGAGTTATTTGCAAGAGGATTTTCCCAAGTTGATTAATTCTCTTAAGCAAGGAAGCGAACGCATTCGCCAGATCATTCTGTCGCTGCGTAATTTCTCGCGTCTCGACGAAGCGGAACTCAAGTTTGTTAACATACAAGATGGTATTGATAATACGCTGATGCTCCTACAGCATCGCCTCAGAGCTCATTCCCATCGTCCCAGTATTCAGGTAATTAAGGAATACGGAGAGTTACCTGTGGTGGAATGCTATCCTAGTGAGTTAAATCAGGTGTTTATGAACATTCTTAGTAATGCCATTGATGTTTTGGAAGAACGCGCTCGACAGCTTAGTGTTGCTGAAATAAATGCGAATCCCAGTAGGATTACAATTCGCACTCAACTATTATCTGATCGAGCAGTTGCTATCTATATTATTGATAATGGTTTAGGGATTGACCAAAATTTAGGTTCCAAACTTTTTGAACCATTTTTTACTACTAAACCCATCGGCAAAGGCAGCGGACTCGGACTCTCAATCAGTTATCAAATTATTACTAAAAAGCATGGTGGTAAGATATCCTACAACAGTGAACCGGGACAGGGAACGGAGTTTGCGATCGAAATTCCCATCAAGGTTTTTTAAGTAATTAGTAATGTTCAATATAAACCTACATCCTAATTGTAGACATTGCGGCCAATTCTCGCTCCGGTTCCATCCCAATAGTCGGTGGCGTATAACGATTTGCCACCTGACTAATTAATTCCAAGTGTTGGGGCAACACCTTCGCCAAATTATACTTTTCTAAAGCAGTTTGACGCGCTTTTACTCGCAATTCAGCCATGCGAGTAGGATGATCCAAAACCTCACTAATCCGATCCGCAATATGCTTAGGTGAGAAGAAATCTACTAACAAACCATTTTCCCCATCCCGGATAACTTCTCTAACAGGTGAAGTATCCGAACCAATTACTAAACATCCCGTTGACATAGACTCAATCATCGACCAAGATAATACAAAAGGTCTAGTTAAATAAACGTGAGCATCCGAGGCTTGAATTACTCTCAAATATAAACCATAAGGAAGAGTACCCACAAAGTGAACTCGCGATAAATCCAGCGGCACTTTATTGAGCATATAATCTTTGTAATTCTCACCATTAGGTAAAGATTTGCCGTAGCAAACTCTTTCTGATGCGACAACTACAACATGGCAATTCGGACGGCGTTCTTGTAAATAGGCAATGGATTCAATAAATTCGGGAAAACCTCGATAAGGTTCCATTCCTCGCGATACATAAGTGACGATTTCATCCACTCCCGATAAATCCAAATTCGGCAAAACAAGTTTGGCTCCAGGATTGGGTTTAAAATACTCAGTATCCACTCCATCATGGAGTACAGAAAGCTTGCGCTGAAATTCAGGAGGAAATTGCGATCGCTGCCAATAAGTAGGGGATAGCCCCCAATCACAGGAGTATAAATCTATTAAAATTGGCGCATTTTTTACCCTAATTCGGGCCATGTCATCAACTGTTAAAGGTTCAGCGGGATCGAAATCTGCGTCGGAACCTATAGAGTGATAAAACCACTCAAAATAACACAAAAGCGGAGTATTAGGAAAAGCTTCTTTAACAAATAGTGTTGGCCCCCATCCAGAATGACCGCAAATCACATCAGGAACAAAACCTTCTGCCTTTAATTGTTCCGCCATTCTAAACACAGCTTGCCCGTAAATCACCCCACTTTCTAAAGGGCGGACATAGTGGTGAGTCTGGGGATGGGGTTCGCGACTAGGCGTAAATACTGCTTTACGAACGCCTGGAATATTCCATTCTTGACGTTCATTTTTAGTTCCGAAAACAATCTGATTTTTAGGATCGGCACCTAAAGCGGTGATGATGTGGCGGTATTGCGCGGGAAAGTTGGGGTGAAGAAATAATGCTCGCATTGTTGAAGGAAGAAGGAAAAAGGAAAAGGGTAGAAAGGTGATAATTGTAGTGAGTTATTAATAGCTTGGGGCTTGACAAACCCAGACGCAATCTCGCGGGACGGAGGAAGCATCTTTTAAAAGGATTTTGTAGTTCAAATGTGTGAGAAATTTTTCCATAATCGTATCAGTCATAATTGAGAAAGCAGTTCCATCTCGGTGCCCCATTAAGTTTAGAGGCCAGTCACTCAAGAATTTTTCCCAGCCTAATTCAGTGAAAATATTACTGTGGTGAAATACACAGAGGGCATCTCCCCGCAAAACTTTAGGAATCTGAGTCAGGTAGTTAAAAATATCTCTCGGTTCTATATGCACCATTGTATCGTAGCAAAAGCACACATCTGCGGAGTTAGGATTAATGCCTCCCAATGTTAAACCGTCGAGTTTAACATAACTTACTCGTTCGTCACCTAAGCGCGATCGCGCAGCTTGTAACATTTCACTGGAAATATCGGCACAGATCGCGCGATCGCAATATTTTAGCAACATTGCCCCCGTCCGTCCACCGCCGATCCCAATTTCTAAAACTGTATGCTCTTTTTTAATATAAGGTGCAATAAATCGCTCTTCTATCAGCGTTTCATACTCTGCCAATGAATTCGCAGCCCCGGCTGCTTTGCCAATCCATTCATCCCCAATATGACCCAATTCGGGGTTATTTTTTTGCCATTGCTGGGCGTAACTGTCCCAGGCTCCCTCATAATCAATTTTCATGTTTTTAACTTGCCGATGTCAATGATGTTGATGTTTAAGTTGGTAATAAGTTCCCGTATTTTCTAATGTAACGTCGCCCTCTGGGCGGTTAGGATACTGCCCAGAGGGCGGCGTTACAAAAATGTTGCTTAATTGCTAATTATGTTAATCATATATCTTTGGGGCGCAAAATGCTCAAACAAAAATCAGTTTGTAGTCCTCCCGGTAACTCCATTAAAATATTTTCAAATTCTAGAAGTAGCCTAATAATTGCTTCCCCTTTTGCATCTCCCGGTAAAAATTGACTGTGATCTAATAACGGGTACATTGGGTGTAATATTGCTCCTCCAAGGGGGTTAAAAACTTCCATCTCAAAGTATTCGGCAAGTAGGGGAAGTATCAGTTTTGAGCGCACTGCCTCAGAAGGATCGGCTTCAAATACCTGCTTAAGTGTTGGGTTAATAAATGTTTCCATTTTGCCCGATTTAAGTTCATCGGGAAAGCAATTATATAACCGATTGATCAAATCTACTTGATGCTGACTGTAGATATTATAGCAGTCTCCTACATATTCATTGACAATTAAGTAGCCCTCTGGTTTTAAAGATTGATGAACAATTGACATAAATCGTTCGATTTCTTTCACATGATGCAGGGAACCAGAACAAAATACAACGTCATATTTAAGGTCTTCAGCGATCTGAAAATTATTGAAATCATCTTGATAAAAGTTAATACTAACTCCTGCCAAATCTGCATTTTTTCTGGCAATTTCTAAAGAAGCATCCGAGAAGTCGAAGGCATCAATATGTTTAGCTAAACCTAATTTAGCTATAATTACCTCATGATTACCAATACCGCATCCAATTGATAATAATCTATCAAATTTTTGGCAGGCAAAAAAATCTTCAATTAACCAAGCTAGCCAATATTTTTGCGTCTCTCCCCCAGACATCCGCTTGTTAATAGACTCTTCAATAATAGGATTCGATACCCATTGGCTAGCCACCCCAGCCCTAGGAGTTGTTTCCCAGTAATTTCTCGCTTGAGATAAACCATATTTTTGCAGCCAATCGAATATGGTTAAATCTTTCTTGTCTGGTATCAATAAAAGTCGTTTGAGAATCTTTTTAATTAACCGTTTTATTGACTTAACCATAGAATTTTTAGCTGTGTTTATTTAGTTTAAATGTAGTTTGAATTCCTCAGTTAAATTTTTTGCGATTGAGGTAGGCTTCACAAAAAATCTGACCATAATCTTGAGTCATCTCCTCAAAAGTATTCAATGATTCTAGAACATATTTCGCATTCTCAGCAAGACGATGCCGCAGTGATTCATCTTCCAACAAAGATAACAGAGATGCAGCCAGTTCTTCCGGTCGATCGGGAGTATAAAATAAACCATTGATGCCAGGTCTAACTTGTTCTCTGATCCCAAATACTGGCGTTGTCACGATCGGCAAATCGTAAGCCATCGCTTCTAAAATCACTCTGGGAAAACTTTCTACGCGAGATGTGCAAACAAAAATGTCGGCTGCTTGATAATACTTTGCTGTCTCTGGAGTTTCGGAGACTAAACTTACCCGTTGTCGCAATTCTTCTGGCAATTCACTGACCATTCCAGTTAACTTATTGCTGTAAAGACTGGGGCGATTGCCGACAATAAAACATCTAATGCGATTATGCCATTTTTCAGGTAAATATGAAAGCGCTTTCACCAAGTCTTGCTGACCTTTGCGATCGCACACAGTACCCAACAGCAACATCATCACCTCACCTGGTTCAACACCCAGACTTTTCCTCGCTAAATCTGAATTTCCCGACCGATCTAACCTACTCAAATCTAACCCATTGTGAATCACTCGGAAATTGTGGTGGCTATTGAGTTGCCAATATCTATCCCGCGTCGCATCAGCCACAAAAATTACTTGATAAGGAAATCGAAAACATTCAAGTGCTCTAGCAGCGATTTCCGGCCCAAATCTGTCAAAATAAGTTTGCCAAGGGTCGCTTTCATGGACGTTCCACACCGAAGAAATACCTAGTTCGCGGGCAACATCTACCATGAAAAAGTTTTCTAAAGTATTGACATAAATGACATCAACATTGTAGCTATCAACCTCTTTTGTAAATATTCGGATCGCGCGATCGTAAGCATCGCGCTGATAGATATGTTCCAGCGGGTTATCGCGCACAATTACTTTCATACCCTGCTGTTCGTAAACCTCCCGTAAGGGCCCATCTGTAGTGCAAAATATAACAGGTTCAACTATTCCTTTAGAGAACAATTCCACAGCTATTTCATATTGATGTAGCGGCGCACCAGTGAAATCTAAAGAATTGCTGCACATCAACAATTTTGGTCGAAATGTAAGTGCATTTCTTCCTTCTTCCTTCTTCCTTCTTCCTTCTTCCTTCAAAAAGAATCGGCGGGGTTGAATGCGAAAATACTCATCATCTAAAGATAAATGAGGGCTATAAAAATCATCTACTTTCCGCGCATACTTGCGTCGATAGGCTGCAACTTCCTGCGGGTTATCGTTAAAACCCCTAGAAGTACCTTCGCGGTGCAGAAGTTCAGCATCAGGACAGTAAACTGAGCGATAACCCTGTTCTAACAAACGATATCCATAGTCAACATCGTTGTAAGCAACGGCAAAGTTTTGCTCATCAAAACCACCTAATTCTAAGAACAAATTGCGTGGTGTTAGCATACAGGCTGCTGTCACGGCCGAGTAATTTCGCGTTACCATTGCTAGGGAAAGATAACCCCGATTGTCGCTAGACATTAACTTAAAAGCATGACCAGCCAAACCATGATGCAATCCGTGAATTATCCCAGCGTGCTGAATCCTACTATCAGGATACAAGAGTCTCGCACCAACTGCACCCACTCCAGAAACCTGAGCATATCCCACCATTTGACTTAGCCAGCGTGGATTAATTACCTCAGTATCGTTATTCAAAAATAGGATATATTCGCTCTCAACTTTTTCTACAGCACGGTTATTAATAGCAGCAAAACTAAATTTACCGCCTTCATTTTTAATCCGCAAAACTTGATGATGAATTTGATTTAAATATTCCAGCGTCTTCGGATCGTCGCTTTCATTATCGATCGCGACTACTTGATAATTTTGATAAGTTGTCTTTTTGAGAGAATCCAGACAACCTTTGAGCAACATTAACTGATTTTTCGTAGGGATAATAATCGTCACAGCAGGCCCATTGTCAGGAAAATGCTGGGAGAATATGCCCAAATTTTCTTTACTTGCCCAGTCTGGTTGATATACACTACCCGCAATTTTTCGCCGTTCTAAAGCTTCTTGAATTGCTTTTTGACCGGCACCAAAACTAGCCGGTTTAGCGGCTCCTGATATTGCTGTAGAACCTGGCGCTGTTCGCCAGTGATATAATACTAAGGGTAGATGCCCAACTTGACGAGAAACTTCTGTAGCTCTCAACGCAAAATCGTAATCTTGTGACCCTTCAAACCCCAGACGCAAGCCGCCAATTTTCTCAAAGATTTGGCTTCTTACGACGCACAAATGACCGAGATACATATAGGAAAGTAGCAATTCCGGCGACCAGTCAGGTTTGAATTGCGGGCAAAATCGATGACCTTCAGTGTCGATTTTGTCATCGTCTGAGTAGAGGAAATCTGTTTCTGGATGTGCTGCTAGATATAAAGCAACTTCCCCTAATGCGTCAGGAGTAAGCTCGTCATCGTTATCAAGAAATAAGATAAAATCGCCTGTAGCAAGTTCGGCAGCGCTATTGGTAGCGGCGCTAATATTACCGTTTTTAGTACGAAAAGCTAGGCGAATCCGGCTATCTTTTTGGGCCAATTTCTTTAATGTTTCAGCAACAGTTGCATCTGTGCTACAATCATCAGCGATGCAGAGTTCCCAATCCTGATAAACTTGTTTCGTAACGCTGGTAATCGCCATCTCCAAAAATTCTATAGGTGGATTATAAACTGGCATCACCACAGAAATTTTTGGTAGTTTCTCCTGACACAATTCTAAACGAGAGATCAGATATTCGCGAGCGCGTTCGTTCCACTGATTTACATCCAGCCAAGCATCATAAGTATCTATTGGCTGCGGTACCACAAAACCACCAGGCAATTGTAAATCGCCTGACGAACTTAATTGTTTTTGTTGTCGATAAATCGTTACTACCTGACGCGCCACCTTTGCTATTTCCCAAGGCATAGGGAGAATTCTTCCCAGGCGCTGTTTCCTCTCTCCCATTCGCTTGCTGATTGCCCCTGCAAATCGGGAGACTTCCTGTAATTTATCTGCCCCTCGCTGCCAGACATTATAACGCGCTACAGTCAATATTTTAGGCGAGTGAAATGATAATACTTCTCCATTTTCTAGCTGAGCTTGTAGAGCAATTGGCCATTCTCCCGGCGGTAGATTAACTAACGCCTCAAACCCACTTTCATAACTGCCAACCCAATCAGGAAAAGCCTCGTTAACATCTTTTCTTCGCAAACCATAAGCACAATCAACAGCAATATCTCCACAGTACAAAGTCAAATTAGTAATTTTTTGCTCTGGATGACAACACCAACCTGCAAACAAAATTTGTCCTTGGCGTTGCTGCTGCTCTACTGGTGAATCAAAAGCTGCTTGAATTGTAGAAACTGAGAGAGAATAAGATGTAACTAAATGCCATTTTCCTGGGCTATCTTGCGCCTCTAATAGTAGCGTTTGCCTGCCTGCCAGTGGTTTAACTTCAATCCTAAAACCCGATTTTACCGCACTAGGAATATGGGGATAAGATTGACCTACATCGCCTCTGCCAATTCCATAAACTCCCTCGAAACTCTGTTCTCCAATTCTAGCTCGTACTGCTTTAATGCTCATCCTATTATGGAATAACCAGCCAGCAATTTCTAAGTTGCCACCGTCAATATTCCAGCTAGCAGGTGCATCTAGAGTTAAGAAAAATCGAGGCGATAAGTCCCGCAGGCGACGCTTTAAGTCGAACCATTTTTCCCTGATTTTCCATAATTTAGAAGACTTAATTGCGGCAATTTCGGCGCGAAATTCTTCAGCCTCTAAGCGTGAACGGTCTATTTGCGCCATAATTTCTTTAAATTCTACTTTAGTAGAACCTAGTTCGGTTTCTAGTTCTGCAAATTGAGCGGCAATTTCTTGTAATTGCGCTTCCTTTGCCTCAGCTACTCCCTGAGTCGAACCTAATTCAGTTTCTAATCTCAAAACTTTTGCTAAAGCTTCTTGAAATTGCGCTTCCGTACCTGCTAGCTTTACCTGAGTCGAACCTAATTCAGTTTCTAATCCCAAAACTTTGGCTAAAGCTTCTTGAAATTGCGCCTCAGTACCCGCCAGTTTTACCTGAGTCGAACCTAATTCAGTTTCTAATCCCAAAACCTTCGCCAAAGCTTCTTGAAATTGCGCCTCAGTACCTGCCAATTTTACCTGAGTCGAACCTAATTCATTTTCTAATTCTCTGACTTTTCCTTGAGCTTCACTAAATTGTTCTTGCCATTGTTTAAGCTCAGATTTAAGAATTTTCTTTTGTTTTTCGAGTTGGCGAATTTCTAGCCAGTCTTGAAAAACCCAAGACTGGGAGGAAGATTGCTTAATAAATTCAGCATCACTTACAGCTATTCCGCTACCAAGATTTAAGGCTTTCTCCTCAAGTTTACTGTAAAGTTCTAAAGCCTCTGGAAAATATTTATTAATCAAACTAGGTCTATGAGTTTGTAAAATTTCATTTACTAATAAAGATTTTTCAAAATTATCTGGTGGCGGTGCGGGTAAATCAACATGAAATTTGCTATTAATTGTTTCTACAAAATCATTAGCTTTATTGCCAATTGCATAAACATGAGCTAAAAAGCAACGTTCCGGGTATTGCTGATGAAATGCTAATACTTTTCTGTTATAGTGAATCCACATTTTAACAGCAATTTCCGGGCTATTTAACAAGCTATCATCCGTGGCCCTGCGGTACAAAGAATCTACAACTTCCCAAGGAGAACGATAAACAAATATAACATTGGCATCAGGCAGTAAATTCAGCCAAAAATTCAAGAAAAGAGTTGTGCGGGGATCTTTCCATCCCCAGAGGGAATAGCCTTTACTTTTGCGGATAATATTTTGAGCTTGTTCTACATATTCATCTGTAACTGTAATCTCCGTTTGTAAGGTAGACCCCAAATCATCTATACCTTGGGAGCACAAAACAGCCTTGTGAAACTCCACAAAGTCAACATTTTCAAAATGTCCCTTAACATTACCGTAGGCAGGGCCCACCAAGTTTTCGCCAATATTTACCCCTACTTTCTGAAGGAGAGAAGCTGTTAAAGATGTACCGGAGCGGTGCATTCCGGCAATGATAAAAACAGATGATTTAGTCTCAGTTACATTCATAAATTCTATTCTCTTTAGGGATTCCTAAAGCTATCCTCCTCATTCATTTTCTCCAGCTAACCCCATCGCCCGCTTAACTCGAAACCATTCCGCTCTCAACTTCCAAAATTTACTACTCTCCATTGCCATAATTCTAGATTGCGATCGCTCTTTTTCTCCTTGAGTACAGGCTAGCTGAATCTGAGTTTGCTCTAATTGTACCTCAACTGAGGCTAGCTTATTTTCAGTTTGCCCTAATTTTTTGTGAGTAGACAATAGCTGAGCTTGTGTTTGCTCTAATTGTCTCATCGCCGCAGATAGCTCAGTTTCAGTTTGCTCCAGTTTTTTCTGGGTAAATAATAGCTGACTTTGAGTTTGTTCCAGTTTAGCTTCAGTCGAGAGAGTCTTAGCTGCCGATTCCTTCAGTTTCAGAAGCGATTCTAGAGTACAATTTTCTATTATCCATTCCAGACCGCAATTATTGATGGCTTTGATCGTCACTATATCCTGCGGTAAAACCTTGTCTTTACCTAAATAACAAGACCAACCTGAAGACAATGCTCTCTGAGTTTTAAAATATTCAGCCACATCTTCCCGTTCATCAAATGGTCTGCATCTTTGTACAAGCTGACCATTGACAAGCACTTGTACTTCTTCGATGCTACCCTCATCATTAAAGTCTGCGGCCCAACCTTCTAGGTTAATTGTACCACTACGAGTTCTATATGCAACTTCCAGATAACCTTCCGGGTGATGTTTAAAGTTCAAACTTGAAAAATCTTTGACTTTTTCATTACTTACTAAATACAAGTCTTGATATCTACTAATTCCTTTTGGGATGCGATGAACAACTGCTTTGCCATCGCTAACCCGATCGATAATTTTAGTGATATATTCCTCAGTTACATAGGTAGTTCCATATTCTTCTTTATCTAAAGATCGACTTTCACTCAAGGGACTAAAAACAATTCCTGAATCTGGTACTTCCACATGAGCAGGTAAAAGTTCCATGTCCAGTACGCTGAACATAATTAGACCTTGAGGTAATAGTAAATCATATAAATTTTGCATCCAATTTACAAAAGTTTTTTCCGGCATATGACTGAAGAAAGAACAAGCCAAAATACAATCAAACTTCTGCTCAACTGCATAATCTCCGGGATTTGTAGTTGAGACAATACCATTGACACCAAAATATTCTTTTTGGAACTTAACCGCATTGGCGTAGATATCGGAAACCCAAATCTGTTTTGGGGGCAATTCTTGGATTAAAAAACGAGTAAAACGACCGTAACCGCAGGCAAAATCAAGGAAAGATGATACATTCTCAAATTTATCGAAATGCCATTCAACAACTTGTTTAACTGAATCTAAAATCCGGCGACCAATAGCATAGTAACGAACAACAGCCCGATCGCGGTCGTTATCTAAGTTGCTCAGGCTATATAAATACATTTCATCATCTTCGCAGATGTTGGGTTTGAAATCTTCGGGAAACTTAGCTTGATTTTGAATAAATACTTTGACAGCGGAGCTTTCTGGCGAATGTATATTCATTTTGACAGTAACTTGCATACTATTATTAAACAACCTCGCTTTCCTGTTCTTGATTAATGAAATCAGTATTCACAACAGTTAAGCACGGCTCGATTACTAAGTCAACAATCCCATTACTCTGAGACTCTGCACAAGGCTGCACTCTAAACATAGCAACATCAACACAGCGATCTAGATAAGTCAGATCGTCATCTACCATTCCTACCACGCCAGCATTGAGGAAGTAAACTCCTGGATTTAACAAGCATTTAAAGCGAAAATTTACTGTAACTGTTGTACCTGCTTCAACATATTGCACTGATTGAGATGCAGCATTTAAGGAAGAACCAGCCAACTCAAAACCGCTAATTGTTTTAATCAACATTCCAAAGCGGACTTTGGAAGTGGATTTAAAGAAAATCACTGAGTAAGTATAAATATACTCTTGACGACCAATCAAGTGATTAATTACTTTCCCCTTCAGTGTAGTGATGCAAGGATTGATGATTTCTGCACCACGAGAGGGATACCTTACCGTCTCAGCCGGGATCATTCCCGGATCGTAAAATTCATAATATTCTATAGGTCTGGGAGTTACTGTCTCTTGCTTAATTTCTCCATTTTTTGTCTCTAAACTAGAGTGATGATGATTTTCTGCTTCTTGCTTAACTAATTTATTCAATTCCCGGATTTCAGCTTTCAATTCTTCAGCTTTGTCTGGCTCTGCATAAATCATTTTCTGATATTTAGAAATTACTAACTTCGGAGTATGAGTCAGTAGCAATTCCCCATGATCCATTAAAATTGCCGACTTGCAAAGTTGAGTAACAGAAGAAGCTGCATGAGAGACAAAAAGAATAGTACCTCCTCTTTCTTGAATGATTTGGAGGCGAGCAAAACATTTACGCTGAAAGGCTTCATCACCTACAGAAAGAGCTTCATCAACTACGAGAATATCGGGATCTACGCTAGTGGCAACAGCAAAAGCTAACCTAACAAACATCCCACTAGAGTAAGTTTTGACTGGCTGATCGATAAAATCGCCGATATCAGCAAAAGCCGCTATTTGATCGAATTTATTTTCAGTTTCTTTTTGATTAAAACCTAGCAATTGAGCATTGAAAAATACATTTTGTCGTCCAGTAAATTCAGGATTAAACCCACTTCCCAACTCTAATAAAGCTGAAATTCTGCCTTTGACTTCTACTTCCCCTGTAGTTGGCGTGAGCGTACCGACAATAATTTGTAACAGCGTACTTTTCCCAGAACCATTACGCCCAACAATACCTAAAGTTTGCCCCTTGGGAATTTGGATATTAATGTCTCGCAAGGCCCAAAATTCGTCAGCTAGCTTCGTCCCAGGAAAAATCATTTCTTTTAAGCGGTCTACTGGATGTTTGTACCGCTTAAAACATTTGGACACATTTTTTAGTGAAATTACAGTTTCCGTCATGCCGAGATCAACACTCACTCACTCAAAACACCCCTACAATACATCAGCAAAGGCAGGACGCAATCGCCGATACACCAAAATGCCTCCGTAAAATACAGCTAGGGAGATTGCGGAGGCTCCTCCCCACTCGGCCCAGTGCTTCACTTCACCCAAAAGTATGATATCGCGATAAACTTCTGCGATCGCAGCCAAAGGATTTAGCCACAATATCCAAACTCGCCACTGTTCAGGAATCACAGTCGCAGGATAAACAATAGGGGTTAAATAGAACCAAAGATTCAGGATAACACCTAAGCTCTGGGGAATATCGCGCAAAAACACCGTTAATCCCGCAGCCAAATACCCCAAACCCGCCGTCAGCAACAACTGCGGTAGCCAAATCAGCGGCAGCAACCACAAAGTCGCGTCTAGCTTCTGAGACGACACCGCTACAATCGTAATCAACGCAATCAAACCCAAAGAACTCTCAATAAACGCCGACAAAATCGGCACCAGTGGCAATAATCCCAAGGGAAACACAACTTTTTTCACTAGATTAGGCTGTCCCATCACTGATACAGCAGCTTTTGTCAAACCGCTGGTGAAAGCAGTCCAAGGTAGCAAACCTGCGAACAGCCAAACCCCGAAAGTAATATTGCTATTAGCCGGGAATCCTTGCAGGTTCAGTTTCACCTTCAGAACAATTGAAAAAACATAGGTATAAATTAGCAGTTGCGATAACTGATTTAGCAGAGGCCACAAGTTACCCAGAATCGACCCTTTGTATTGAGCCTCCAAATCTCGCCGCACCAAAGTCAGCAGCAAATTAAGTTTTGTTCCTAACGGGGAGGAACCGGGAAACCTAATGCCAGTTCTCCCGGCCTTTTGAACAAAGCCTTTCATCGATTTCAGCAATTTTTTCACCCTCACCCACAGCCTACACTCACAAGTCAAACTTAGATTGCTTGATACCAGCTTTCTATAATACTACCCTGACCGACTATGCAAGGAGGGGGGATGGGGAGTTTTGAGTTTTGATCTCAAAAAGTCCGAAATTCCGCCATTTCTCGCTCTTGTCTGCTTTCCCCACATCCCTCTCTCCCTCTGGGCCACTCAAGTCTGTCTCTAGAGATAGGGGAAATTGCAGAATTCCGTTTAAATTGGGAGAAAGTAAAATTACCCGTCCGCAATTTGGAAATGGTACTCAGCTTAGAAATTCTTCACATATAGAGTGACTGTGGTAGTATCTGGATGGCTTTGAGTGGCTGAGGGATGCCAATCAGCTTGATTCCTGTGGTGGAGGAGAATCCAGGAGTGCTAGATAGGATGTCAGTGGGATACAACGTTTTTGCCCAGCGAGGTCAACCCGAACCCCTTCGCATTGGGGTAATTGGGGTTGGCAATATGGGCCAACACCACACACGAGTTTTGAGCTTGTTAAAAGATGTCGAACTCGTGGGTGTTTCAGATATTAATGTGGAGCGAGGGATAGATGTAGCTAGCAAATACCGAGTTCGCTTTTTTGAGGACTATCGGGATCTGCTAAACCACGTAGATGCAGTTTGCGTCGCTGTCCCTACTCGCTTGCACCACGCTGTGGGGATGACTTGTCTCCAAGCGGGAATTCACGTATTAATTGAAAAACCGATAGCTGCGAGTATCTCGGAGGCTGAATCTCTGGTAAATGCTGCTGCACAGTCGCACAGTATTTTGCAGGTTGGCCACATCGAACGCTTTAATCCAGCCTTTCAGGAACTCGGCAAAGTGCTGAAAACTGAAGAGCTACTGGCTTTAGAAGCTCATCGCATGAGTCCGTATTCTCAGCGGGCCAACGATGTATCGGTGGTTTTGGATTTAATGATCCATGACATTGACTTGTTACTGGAATTGGCGGCCGCACCAGTGGCTAATCTCACTGCTAGCGGTAGCCGTGCTTCTGACTCCGGCTATTTAGATTACGTAACAGCTACTTTGAACTTTGCGAATGGGATTGTGGCTACCCTGACTGCAAGCAAGGTGACGCACCGCAAGTTGCGTTCGATTGTAGCTCACTGCAAAAATTCTCTGACGGAGGCTGATTTTCTCAATAATGAAATCTTGATTCACCGACAAACGACGGCTAATTATGTGACTGATTACGGTCAGGTACTTTACCGTCAGGATGGGTTAATTGAGAAGGTTTACACCAGCAATATTGAACCACTTCATGCAGAATTGGAACATTTTGTCAACTGCGTGCGTGGTGGCAATCAGCCTTCTGTCGGGGGAGAACAGGCTCTTAAAGCTCTGCGCCTAGCGAGTTTAATTGAGCAAATGGCTCTCGATGGTCAAGCTTGGTCGTTGCAAGAAGATTCAGAATACAATTTGAATTCTTCAGCGGTTAAAATTGTTAGTGGTTAACAGTTAACAGTTAACTGTTAACGGCTAATTAAGGGCAGTATGTACCCAATTAAAAACTTTTATATTGGGTGTCATTGCGAGCGAAGCGAAGCAATCTCAAGGCCCTGAGATTGCTTCGCTTCGCTCGCAATGACGACATAGTTATTGCACAATGCTTTAATTACCAACTGCTAGGGGCTAGGGGAGCAGGGGAGCAGGGGAGCGGGGGAGCAGAGGAGATGGGGAAGATGGGGAAGATGGGTAATTAGCAATTACTAATTACCAATCAACAACTAACAACTAACAACTAACAACTAACAATTACCAATTACCAAATTGTTGTCGGAGAGAATTGGTAATGATTTCGCTGACAAGTTGATTTCCTTGGATGCTCAGATGAATATTGTCTCGATACAAGGTGGTTGGGTGCTGAACTGATTTAAAAATAGGAAGAAAATCTAGGTAAAGTATTTGCTCGGTTTGAGTAAATTCGGTAAGGCGGGTTCTGGCTTTAATTTCGTAATCACGGGGGTGGCGATCGCTAATTTCCCGCACTAAGGGAGTCATCGCTAGGATAAACTGGGCGTTAACAGAGGTAACTATTGTCTTGATTTGACGAATCGCTTCTATGTTGTAACCGACGATATCTCCTCTTTCCTTTTGGGGTAGCTCTAATTCGGGAAGGGGTAGGGATGGCAACAGGTAGCGGGTCAATACTTCTACTATGGCAGAAGGGGGTTTGCGGTTTGGGTAGTTGCGATCGCGTCCCACCACCCAAGAACTAGGAGCTTTAGCAAACAAATCATCTGTATTGATCAGCAATATTACTGCGATCGCCCCAAAATGACCAAATTTCTCTAAATAAGCTAACTCATTTCGCGGCCCCCAAGAATTAGCGGAAGCATTGAGCACTTCGACCTTAGACTGGGGAATGGAGGATGGGGAGGATGAGGAAGGTAGGGAGGATAGGGAAGAGAAAGATTTAACTTCCTCATCTCCCCCATCTCCCCCATCTCCCTCATCTCCCCCATCTCCCCCATCTCCCCCATCTCCCCCATCTCCCTCATCTCCCTTTCCTTGGGCTAAAAGTTGTGCCATCATTTCTGAGATAGTATGTAAGCGATCTGTCCACCAACCGCCATTAGCGATCGAATCTCCCAGCAGTAAAATCCGGCGAGTTGACACCGCAGGTATTGGCGTTATTGGAGGGTTACGCATGGAATGCTGGTTAATTTCAATCCGATTGCCAAATCGCCTGACACTCTGGTTAGGGGCTAACAGATAACCGCAGTCGGAATCTGCAATGTAAATCAGGGGATTGCCAAAGCCAAAGAACACCCGGAGACTTACTTCTACTACCACTAGCAATGATGCGGCGATCGCTAAAATAATCAGAGAAACTTTCACCAATAGCTTTAAGGAAGAAGAACTACAGGTATAAATCAGATTTTAGAGCGTTTTAGGCGAAGTTATGAATAAGGATACCGCAAGCGAGGGCGGCGTTACGGATACCTTTAAGGCATTCCTGGCGACCTTCTGATCGAACAAAGCCCCTCTGATTTCCTCAGAGGGGCTTTAATTTAGATAAACTAGGTTACTAGAGAGAACTCTCAGACTCTAATATTGAATCGGGACTTAAACGCAGCGATTAATCTGACCGAGGCCCCCGATTGAAAAAGTAAGGCTAGTTCAGCCTAAACTAAACGCCTGTGGACTGGAAGGAGCCGACTCCCCAGAATGAAGCAGGAAGCCAACATTAAGTCTGAGTCGTCAGATTTGAGTAAGTTTGGTGGAACGAATATTCGGAGCGAAATCTCCAAAGAATCCTACCCTCTCAAGGGGTGGGAGTGTCAAAAATTGGTGGTTTCAGGTAAACCAGTGGACTTAAAACAAATATTCAAAACACCAAACCCGATTATTGGCGTTGTACATTTGCAACCCCTTCCCACTTCTGTGCGTTGGGGCGGCAATCTCAAAGCTATTATCGGGAGAGCTGAGCAAGAGGCGACAGCGCTGGCTTCTGGTGGCGTAAACGGTATTATAGTCGAGAATTTTTTCGACGCTCCTTTTGCCAAAGACGAGGTAGATCCGGCTGTGGTGAGCGCTATGACGCTAGTTGTACAGCGGCTAATGAACTTGGTGACGCTGCCGATCGGAGTTAATGTTTTGCGGAATGATGGTAAGAGTGCAATGGCGATCGCCTCCTGTACTCAAGCCCACTTCATCCGCGTCAACGTTCTCAACGGTGTCATGGCTTGCGACCAAGGATTAATCGAAGGCCAAGCTCACCAACTGCTACGCTATCGCCGAGAATTGGGGAGCGATGTCAAAATATTAGCAGATGTTTTGGTCAAGCATGGTCGGCCCTTGGGTAGCCCCAATCTGACCACAGCCGTGCAAGAGACCATAGAACGCGCTTTAGCCGATGCAGTGATTATCTCTGGTTGGACTACTGGTAGTCCTCCCAATTTAGAGGATCTGGAATTGGCAACCGCAGCGGCGGCAGGGACACCAGTTTTCATCGGTAGCGGTGCTAATTGGGAAAATATCCCCAGCTTGATCTGTGCTGTTGATGGCGTAATTGTCTCTAGTTCCTTGAAGCGACACGGCAGGATCGAACAACCAATAGATCCCATTCGCGTCAGTCAGTTTGTGGAGGCGACACGGCGCAGCCTTAATGCCAAAGCTCAACAAAGAACTGGAGAATGGGGAGTAGAGACTGGGAACTCCCAATCTCCGATCGCTAATTCTCAAATCTAAAATCTAAACTCTAAATACGAGAAATGGTTCGCCGACGTTCAACCCCCTGGATTCACCGCTGGTCTAGAATTATCATTGCCGCGATCGCAGCTATCGGCGTTCTAGAAACTGCCTATCTGACGATCGCGAAATTAACTGGAAATTCTGTCCTTTGTCCGACTAGCGGTTGTGAAAAAGTGCTCAACAGCCCCTATGCCACTGTAGGTGGCATATTACCCTTGAGTTTGTTGGGTTTTGCTGCTTATCTCAGCATGGCCGCACTGGCAGTGGTTCCACTCGTCGTTAATTCTGAAACAGATAAAGGACTCCGCTCTAAATTAGAAAGCTCGACTTGGCTGGTAATCTTTGTATTAGCCACTGCCATGCCGATTTTTAGCGGCTACTTGATGTATTTAATGATTTTTCAGATCGGGGACTTATGCGTTTACTGCGTTAGTTCGGCTATACTCTCGATCTCTCTGTTTCTAGTGACTTTACTGGGCCACGAGTGGGAAGATGTCGGGCAACTCTTGTTTACGGGGACTATAGTAGCGATGGTCACGACGATCGGTGCCTTGGGTCTTTACAACAGCCACAGCGTAGAGACCTCCTCGTCTAACTCCGCCCCCGGCATTGCTGCCCCTGCTGTTACTACCGTTTCGGGAACGGCAGAAATCGCTTTAGCCCGCCATCTCAAGCAGATAGGTGCTAAAGAATATGGCGCTTACTGGTGTCCTCATTGTCACGAACAGAAAGAACTGTTTGGCAACCAGGCGGCAAGTATTCTGGATTACGTAGAATGCGATCCCAAGGGTAAAAACTCCCGGACTCAACTGTGCGAAGCAGCAAAAATTCAAGGTTTCCCGACTTGGGAAATCAACGGCAAGTTATATGCAGGTACGCAAAGTTTGGAGAAGCTGGCTGAGGTATCGGGTTACACAGGGCCTACCAATTTCCGAAGTTCACCCCCTAGATAATCTATAGAGAGGGGCTAGGGGCTAGGGGCTAGGGGCTAGGGGCTAGGGGCTAGGGAAGAGGGAGGAAGAAAGAGGGAAGGAGAATTATAGCGATCGCTAATACCAATTCTCCAAATTATTGACACAAGTTGTATTGTTGAGTTAACTTCAGAAGATAGACCTACTACCACTCCTGCTGCATAACTTTTTGAGAGAATTGGTATTACAAGAGCCTCATAACTTCTGCTTTCTTCCTTATAACTCCTGCTTTCTTCCTCATAACTTCTGCTTTTTGCCTCATAACTTCTGGCTCCTGCCTCCTGCCTCCTGCCTTCTGCCTCTGCATAAGAAGAAAAACTCTCCCTGATTTTGACAAATAAAGGTTAATTCCCAAAAACAGCCAGAGGTGCGATCGCGCCTCTGGCTGTTTTGTTTGTGGATAGGTTATCTTAAGAATTACCCGATAACTTTTAGCCCCATCTCCCTTCTCCCCGATCCCTTCGCCCTGGTTCCTGGTGGTTCCTGGTTCCTTGTTTCTTCTTTTTTTTCCTTCTACTTAGATGTTCAAGCGGCTCAGCAAAGCTTCAAATAATACGCGGGGAACCCTAAAAAAGTGGTGTAGAGAACGGCGAGTATTCATTACTGCTGCAACTGTTGCTAGTACAGTTATTCTCCTACGTTCCTTCGCACTTTTGCAGTTCTCAGAATTGGCGGCTATCGATCAGTTTTTTCGCTGGCGGCCCCTAGAACCAATTGATGAAAGAATTGTAATTGTGGCAATTAATGAAGCCGATTTACAAAAATTCGGCTACCCCATCCCCGATGGTGTGATGGCACAGTTATTACAAAAATTATACGCTGGTCAACCGCAAGCGATCGGTCTAGATATCTATCGAGACTTGACGGTAGAACCAGGCTATGAAAAATTGGTGCAAGCTTTTGAAACTATCCCTAACTTGATTGGGATTGAGAAAAGTCAGGATGAAAATAACTTGGGAGTACGCCCCCCTAGCGTTCTCAGTCAACGGAATCAGGTAGGTTTAAATAATGTTGTTGTTGATGCCGACGGCAAAATACGCAGAGCTTTACTTTATTCGTGGCCGGAAGGTGAAAAAACTCGCGAAAGTTTTGCGCTGAAATTAGCTTTAATTTACCTGAAAACTGAAGGTATTACCCCTCAGCCAGCAACGAGCAATCCTAAGTATTTACAATTGGGTGAGGGTGTTTTTGAGCGGTTTGAATCTAATCATGGGCCTTACATTCGAGCTGAAAGTCGAGGTTATCAAATTTTAGGGAATCTTCGCGGCCCTGTTGGTAGTTTTCGCAGCGTGTCGATGGCAGAGGTTATGTCTGGGAAGATGCCACCCGATTTTGTGCGATCGCGTATTGTTTTAATCGGTTCGACTGCAACTAGCCTCAAAGATTTTCAGCAAACTTCCTACAGCGGTGGTTTATTGGATTCGCCTAAACCTGTACCAGGAGTTGAACTTCAGGCTAATTTTTTGAGTCAGATTTTGAGTGCGGCCTTGGAAGGGAGAACGGGTTTTAAAGTCTGGTCAGACTGGGCTGAATGGCTGTGGATTTGGGGTTGGTCTTGGGTGGGAGCTTTTGTAAGCTGGAAGTTGCGATCGCCTCAACTATCGCTGCTGTTCCTTTTAGGAGTGAGTGTTGGTCTCACTACCAGTCTGTATTTGGCTTTCTTAGGGGGTTGGTGGTTGCCGTTAATTCCGCCTTTAATGGCGATCGCAGGGTCTGCTGCGGTTATAGTTGGCTATCTGGCTCACTTACAGGAAGAATTCAAACGCTCGAAAGAATTTTTGCAGACTGTAATTAATACAATTCCCGATCCAATTTTTGTTACTGATATCAACCACCGTCGGATCGTTTTGAATCAAGCTTATTGCCGCTTAATCGGTCAGCCACTAGAAATGTTAATCAGCAAGACTGATTATGATTTATTTCCTAAGCATGAAGCTGACATCTTTTGGCATCAAGATAATTTAGTGTTTGCTACGCAGCTAGAGTATGAAAATGAGGAAGAATTTACTGATGCTAGTGGCACTACACATTTAATTGCTACGAAAAGATCGCTGCACAAAGATGCTGCGGGTAATTTATTTTTAGTCGGTGCGATCAGAGATATTACTGAACGCAAGCGTATGGAAGAAGAACTGAAGCAAAAAAATGCTGAACTCCTACTTTCGGAAGATCGCTTGCGCTATCAAGCCTATCATGACGATCTTACTGGTTTGCCGAATCGCCAATTGTTTCACGAAAGTTTGAGTGTGTCTATAAAACAAGCTTCTGTTAAAGATCAATTAGTTGCTTTACTATTTTTGGATCTGGATGGATTTAAGTTAATTAATGATTCTCTCGGACACGATGTTGGAGATCTACTTTTAAAAGGGGTTGCGGAAAGGTTGAAAGGATGTTTGCGGGGTAGCGATACGATCTCGCGCTTAGGAGGTGATGAGTTTACTGTGATTTTACCCGGAATTCCGGGAAAACCGGACGCGGCAAGAGTAGCTGAAAAAATTCTGGATGCTATTACTCAAGTTTTCTTACTTGACGGAAATTCAATTGCGGTAACTACGAGTATTGGTATTAGTTTGTACCCCTTGGATGGTCAAGATAAGGAAACTTTGATTAAGAATGCGGATGCGGCTATGTATCGTGCTAAGGAACTTGGGAAAAACCGATTTGAGTTTTCTTGAATCAGACTTAGGATTTACTAGATTCTTCTTCTTTGTTCCTTTGCCTATAATTCAGGAGCACGGCCGAATAAACCTGTCATCAGTCGCAATGCTAATAGTTTGACTAGGGGAATTGTTCGTAAACTCCATAAACAAAAGCGGCGAAAAGCAATAATTGGAAGCCAAGTATTAGAGAAGAGGCGGTCTAGAAAATCGGTAAATCCTAAAACTACTAAGTTTTCTTTTTTTCGCCAACTTTCGTAACGTTTTAATACTTGTAAATTGCCGATGTCTTCACCTCGATCGCTTGCCGATCGCAAGATTTGTGCGATCGCGGCCGCATCCCGAATCCCCATATTTAAACCTTGTCCGCCGACGGGATGGCAGCAGTGGGCGGCATCGCCAATTAATGCTAATCTGGGTAAGGCGTAGCGATCGCTCTGCATGAGCTGAACGGGAAATAGGTAGCGATCGCTAATTAATTCTAAACGTCCCAAAAGTCTGCCAGTTCGCTGTTCTAATAAAGCTAGAAACTCTTGTTTATCTAGTTCTTGCAAGGCTTTTGCTTCGGCGTGGGGTGCAGTCCAAACAATCTGATAGCGGTTTCCAGGGAGTGGCAATACCCCCATCGGGCCACTGGGCCAAAAACGCTCAAAGGCGATATCATTGTGAGGTTTTTCTGTTTTAATGGTGATGGCAATGCAAGACTGCCAATATTTCCAGCCTTGAGTTGTAATTTTAGCTTGAGTGCGGATGTGCGATCGCGAACCATCGGCGGCGACTAATAACCGCGTGCGGATAGTCTGAGTTTCGCCGTTGATTTTTACTTCGACTTCGGCGCGATCGCTATAATATTGAACCTGTAAAACTTCAGCCGGACAAATCCAAGTAAAATTAGGACATTTTGCTAAGCATTCTTGCAAAGCAGTCAGCAATACGCCATGTTCCCCCACATAACCGAGTGCTGTTTTGGGTACAGGCATTTTACCTGTATTTCCCAAGTCTTCTCGATAGAATTGAACTATCCCTGGATAGTCGCCATCGCAGAGGTTAATCTGTTGAAAGGTGGTAATTTGTGGCAATATTTCCTGCCAAACACCAATACCTTCTAAAATCATTCCCGACATCAGAGAAAGTGCATAAGCTTGTCTTCTACTTGCTGCTACAGATGGCGTTTGAGTCTCAATTATTGTTACTTTTAAGCCGGAATCTTTTAAGGCACAAGCTAAAGTTGCCCCGACAATGCCGCCGCCTGCGATCGCGATATCAAAATCAAATTCTGGTTTTGGTTGGGGTGTTTCTGATGTGGAAATTGTTTGCGAAAGTTGATCTACTGGCATTGTTATTTAATTACTAATTGTTAACACTTAACTGTTAATTGCTAATTGTAAAAGTTACAACTTGTAGTTACAACTTGTAGGGTGGGTGCTGCCCTAATCTAGATGATAAACATAAAAAATATAGCATTGGCAGTGCCCATATTACTACTGGCGAGACAAATTAGCAGCGCCCACTTACTAAACCATAGTCATTGACATCAGTTCATCAGTCATTTCAAAGTTAGCTGTAACGCTTTGTACATCATCCAAATCTTCCAGTGCATCCATTAATTTTAGCAGAGATCGCGCCTTGTCTGGATTATCCACTTCTACTGAATTGCTAGGAATCCAGCGAGTTTCTGATTGCATCACTACAAACCCCCTTTTTTTCAATACCTTACTCAGGTTTTCTAAGTTCGATACTTCAGTAAATACCTCCGCACCTTCAGTATCTTCATCTATTGATATCAACTCATAATATTCTGCTTCCCCCTCTAATGATGCTTCCAATAAGTCATCTTCATTAATGGGGCCAAACACCGTACAAACACCTTTTTGATCGAACATCCAACCTACACAACCAGTTTCACCTAAATTGCCACCATTCTTAGTAAAAGCTTCTCGCAAATCAGCCGCCGTGCGGTTACGATTATCTGTAAGTGCTTCAATTAAAATAGCGACACCACCAACACCGTAGCCTTCATAACGAATGGATTCTAATTCTGAAGTCGGCCCCAGTTTACCTGCACCTTTGGCAATTGCGCGTTCAATATTCTCACTAGGAATTGCCGCCGCCTTAGCCTTATCAATTGCCGTCCGCAGTTGAAAATTACCAGCGGGATCTGGTACGCCACTACGGGCCGCAACGATAATTTCGCGGGATATTTTAGCAAAAATTTTACCTTTTACGGCATCTACTCTAGCTTTTTGGCGTTTAATATTCGCCCATTTACTATGTCCAGCCATATCGATAGAAGAAGGAAGAAGGAAGAAGGAAGAAGGAAGAAGGAAGAAGGAAGAAGGAAGAAGGAAGTAAGGAAGAAGGAAGAAAGAGAAATGGGGAGGCTTTCCCCAGTTAACAGTTAACAGTTAACTATTTTTAATTAAACCGGAGATCGGTTTCAGTTTTGCTAAGGTGAGATGTGTCACCGTTAAGTTCCATGAGCCACTTTCCATCATCGCGCACAACTTTAACTAAGCAACACAGAGAGGCATTAATTTCTGTGTCAACGACTCCCTGAACTAATCCCATTGTAGTACCTATAACCGATGCACCGTGACCAACTAGCAAAATATTTTCGGGAAATTCTGCGGCGAGTCGCTTAGCAGTTTCGCTGGTACGTTTAAGGCATTCTTCCCCAGTTTCAGGATAGTAAGGAATAGCACTTGTGTCTGTGTAGGAGGGGTCAATCCTGGGGAAACGGTGGCACAATTCTTTGACAGATAGAGTTTCTGGCATTTCTGACATCCATTCAGGATTGAGCCATTCACAAAGTCCCCACTCTAGTTTAATCGATAAGTCTAAAGTTTGGGCAACGTGATTTGCTGTTTGAACTGTTCGCAGGAATGGTGAGGCAAAAATGTGGGTAATCTCTTCACCTTTGAGGCGATTTGCTAGTTGTTTTGCTTGAATGTGTCCGTCATCTGAAAGGTGAGGATCGTAGCGTTTTTCTGCTGTTAAAAACCAGTCGGGGTTTACGAAGTCGATGCGGTTTCCGTGTCTTGCGATCCAGATTGTTTGAGGCATGAGTTATGGGTTAGGATTTGAGATTTTCGTAACTCGACTTTAGATTATATCGCGGTTAAAGTTTTTCTAGCCATGTTTGTTACCTATTATAATTCAAGTCAATCTATTAATCAACTCAATTCAGAGAACAACCGCCCGACTACCACTTAACTATGACCGTAAGCTTGTCAGAGATGTATAATAGTGGAAAAGCGACGTGACGACAGTTGACGAATTATACTAAATCCGGCTTAAATACCCCCTTTATTCTTTAGTCCGCGCAGGCGGACTTAGTTTGTGTAGTAGCGATTTCAATCGCCGAATGATAAAGGGGATATCAAACCCCGATTTAGTATTAACGGATGCTGTCTCCCGTAACAGGTGAAATCACCTGATAGATTGGCAATTTTCTCCTCAATCTGTTACTCTAGATTAGAGAAAGCGATGCGGTAAAATAGGAATTAACACCACTATGAAAGTCAACACTGACACTCTGACTCGCTATCTACATCGGCTCCGCAATCAACAAGGATGGATGCCTCTAAATGAAGTTGCAACTTCTCTTAATATAGACAGGGCTACATCTAGACGATATACCAATATGGTGATGGAGTGGGGATTAGTAGATCGCCAGCAATTAGAAGAACAACCTACCCAAGTTCGAGCTACTGATAAACTAATGAAATTGGAATCAGGGGAAGTCCGCCGAGTAGTAGAGGCTAATTGTAACGAAGAACCTCCGTTGTTGTAAACTAACTCTATTTTAAGGACAGAGTAGCTATTTGCCGCGCGATTGCTCTGTCCGCACTCGCAGCATTTGATTGCCACCATTTTGAAATTCATAGCATACTTCTTTGATTTCCGCACTATATCCTTTTGCTGCTAATTCTTCGATTAATTCTGGTAGTATTTTCACTGGTTCGCCAGAAATTTTTATGAGTGGAAATATCCGCACTTCTTGCGCGATGCGGCACATTTCTAAAATAGAGGCTAGGTGAAATTCGGCTGATAAATGGTCAGCATAAGTAAATAGGAAATGACTGCACAGCGCTAAATCAAACTGATGTTGATTGAAAGGTAGCAACGGCAATTCACCAGTTACATAGCGACCTGCTTGTATTCCCAGAGGCAAATCTTCTAGAAATTGCTGCATGGCTATCATTCGCACTTCACCTAGTTGTTCTGGCGATTCGATATCTGTCCAATTGTAGCAGTTTAGATTTGCTTTAGTGCCGTTAACTACAGTTTGATAACATTCTTGAATGCGGCTGGCAATTTCATCGGCGGTAAACTCATAAATTGGGTCGCAAGAAATTACTTTATTGCCTTGGCGAGTCATTTCAGCATTGAAGCTAGCAGGGCCGCCGGCACAGTCGAGAATTGTTGACTGGCGATCGCTTGCTGTCAGGTGAAACATGGCGATGTATTCATCTAGGCTACGGCCCCAAGGTATTACTTTTTCAAGTTTTAATCCCATTTTTTAGCCAGAACGATAGTATTATAAATATTATATTCGTTATTGCTATTATGATAACTACAATGGCGCACCGACTGACGGAAGTTCTTGGGAAACTGGCACAGATGATTGCCGAGTGTTACTTTTATGCCAAAATAAATCTTAATCTCCACTGCGTCGCCTAACAACTATGATTGGTCGAACTCTCCGCAAGCGATATCAAATCATCACACTACTGGGAAGTGGTGGATTTGGCGATACCTACCTCGCCAAAGATTTAGACTTACCCGGACATCCTCACTGCGTCGTTAAACATCTTAAACCGAAAGACCCCAACCCGGCTGTTTTGCCAATTGCCAAACGCTTATTCGACACCGAAGCCCAAACCCTATATAAATTGGGTAAGCTACACGACCAAATCCCTACCCTTTCCGCCCACTTTGAGGAACATGGCGAATTTTATTTGGTGCAAGATTTGATCCTGGGACATGACTTGACAAAAGAAATAATTGCGCGGAAAAAATTAAGTGAATCCTATACAATTACCTTATTGCAAAACATCTTAGAAATTTTAGCAATTATTCATCAGCAAAATGTCATTCACCGTGACCTTAAACCGGCTAATTTAATGCGTCGCCAAGATGGTAAAATTATTATAATTGACTTTGGGGCAGTTAAGGAAATTAGCACAATAGTTGTCAACGCTCAAGGGCAAACAACCGTATCAATTGTTATCGGTACTGCTGGTTATATGCCGAGCGAACAAGCCAAGGGCAAACCTAAACTTGCTAGTGATGTTTATGCAGTGGGAATGATTGGGATTCAAGCATTAACGGGCGAACATCCGTTTAATTTACCAGAAGATCGGCAGACGGGAGAAGTAATTTGGCGAAATCAGGCGCAAGTTAGTAATAATTTAGCGAATGTTTTAGATACAATGGTGCGCGATCGTTTTAGTCAGCGTTATCAAAATGCAGGGGAAGCTTTGCAAGCACTTTTATCTTTATCGACGAATCCTTCCGGGAGCAAAGTTAAAACAATTCCTGTGATTCCACAGCACACTTGGCCGTTACCGACTAACACAACAAGGCGAGGTTTATTACAATTAGCGGGTTTTGCTGGGGGAGGATTTGCATTAGCCGTGCTGAGTCAAAGTTTGTTGAACAACAAATCTTCTGCACCTTCCTCAGATAATGAGTCGCCTGCAAAAAGTCCAACACCGGAAGTAACTCCAGCACCCCCTGACGAACCAGAAAGTATAGGGCCGCAACCGTAAGCAAATGGTTTAAAAACCTTTACTTTTGAAACAGTAACAGTTAATTCAACCGGGCAAATTGCCAGCCGTAACCAAGGACAAGCACAGGTTTTTACAGATAATCTCGGCAGCATCACCATAGAAATGATCTCAATTCCAGGGGGTAGTTTCGTGATGGGTTCCCCCGATACCGAAGCAGGACGACCTAACACCGAAGGACCACAGCATAATGTTACTGCCCACATTCCGCAGATATTTGATCGGATTTTTTAATCAGTTGTGAAAACTTGGAAGCCCAATGCTTTTGGGTTGAACTTATGCGGCTTTTAGCGTTACAGAAGCTTGTCAAATTTACCTAAACCAAGGAAGTTGAAATAATTGACTTTTTCTGATATGTTCACATTGCTATTTTATCGCGATCGCTCATATTTTGAAGCAAGGGAAATTATGCCAAGAGCAAATTACCTTGACTAATCAATGAAAATTATTCACAAATATTTACACTTCGCTATCGCTCGTCATTCATTTGAAAATATTAAATAGTATTGACAGCAATACTCTCCTAAATGCCGCAAGATATCTTGACGCTCTTGGGTTAAATTGCTATCTAGGTGAACGCTTTTCATTGATACTTGAAATTTCAACGCTGCTTTCAGGGCAATTGCTGTAAATAACTTTGTCGTTCCAGCTCGATAATATTTATCTAATGCTCTCCCGATTCTGTCATCATTTAATTGTTTGGGGGTCACTCCTTCTCCAATTAGATGTTCTGTTGCTTTTCCAACGAAAAAAGCATCGAATAGGTAGATTGGGGCGCTCAAAAATCCCAGTCCGTTCAAAAATCATTGCTTTCATTACTTGTCCTGGGCTTAGGGTTTCTTTAATTTTTATTCCCACTTTTTTTGTTGACTTCTTCTACCAATTCCATTTCATCTATTATCCCTGCTACTATTCCCAAGTGGTCTAAATTTACGATATTTATAGCTTCCGAGGGCTTTTTCATGGTTTTAAGGGTTGCTCTACTTGCACCAATTATTATACCTTAATAAACCTTCAAATGATTGCTATGCAATCATTTGAAGGTTGGAAAATTCTGAATTCTTTTGAAATTAAATCCGATCAAATATCTGCGGAATGTGGGTTACTGTTGCCCCTTTTTTTATGGGTAAATATGCAGTCACTCAAGAACAATGGGAAGCCGTGATGGGAAATAACCCTTCTAACTTCAAAGGCGCGAAACGTCCTGTAGAATTAGTAACCTGGTATGACGCTGTGGCATTCTGCCAAAAACTTTCTCAAAAAACCGGCAAGAAATATCGTTTACCCTCAGAAGCAGAATGGGAATATGCTTGTCGCGCCGGCACCTCAACACCATTCTATTTTGGCGAAACAATTACCCCAGAATTAGTTAATTATGATGGCAATTATCCCTACGGTGCAGCATCGAAGGGGGTTTACCGCAAAGAAATGACACCTGTAGGGAGTTTTCCACCCAACGCCTTTGGATTGTACGATATGCACGGCAACGTCTGGGAATGGTGTGCAGACCCTTGGCATAATAACTATCAAGGTGCGCCGCAAGATGGGAGAGAGTGGGACGAAAAGAATAATGATAATCGTTATCAAGACTATGATTTATTAGTCAATATTATGAATGATAACCGAACCCGGCTGCTGCGCGGTGGTTCTTGGCTCAGCTATGCTGACCCTTGCCGCGCTGCTTTTCGTCTCTTTAACTCGCTGGACTATCGCCTCTACTACATCGGTTTTCGGGTTGTTTGTTCGGGTGCGTGGTCTTCTTAGCCCTTGACACTTTTGCCCTTTTGTGCTATGCACTTCTTACTCTTTACACTTGGGAGGTCGCCTCTGGCGACTCGATTTATTTTTAGGAATTCAATGGTTGAGGTTGGCAATATTTTTCTTCTAGGGGAAATAAATTAGATTCAAAAGACTCTGCTACCCACTAATAAACGCGCAAGATGCTAAACTCGGATAGTGAAGTGATGTTGAGGAGTTCAGATTATTACACCCACACCTGAACAAAAAAATCAGTGCTATGTATTGTGCTGTTGGTTCACTAAGCTTTACTTGCCTATCAACGTTGTTCGTATGGATGAACGCACAGGGAATATATTTTTCCTGGCAGGTGAAGAAAATATCATAGAAATATACCCTAACGGACGATGGAGATACATCGGATGAATAAGCCTAATTTTCAAGCAATGAGTCAGAAAGAATTGCATGATTACTTTATCGCCCATCGGGATGATGAGGAAGCTTTTCATGCCTATGTAGACAAGCTACATCAGGAAGGCAATTGGATTGAAATGCCGGCCTTAGAATCATTGCAAGATTTGGAAAAATATCCTGAATTTACCGAGCGTTTTCGCGGCGGTTCTCAATCAGTTGCACCATGACTAATCCTTGAGTTAAACTAACTTTAAACGATAATAGAGGTACAAATGAATAACCTATTAGCAGAAACTTTTACCACTGTTTCTCAACTACCAGAAGCAGAACAAAATGCCATAGCATCCTTAATCTTACAAAAGATATCAGAACCCAGAGTCGCGCCTTTTCTCATTTCCGAATCAGACATTGAATCCCTGGAAAAATCATACATCTTCCGAGACAAAACAGAAGTTATAGAATTTATTAAAAAATATCCCTTTTTGCTTCCCGTTGTGCTGGAAGCGCCCGCTGAGATTCGCTCTTATTTTCCCGAACAAAAACTATTACTTCAAGTCATCAATGACCCCGAAATTCCTAACTATATTCATCTGCTTCTCTCAATCATCTTAACTGACCTCGATCCCGATGAAGCAATGGAGAGAGAAGACGAATTGCGTAAAAATTGGTCTAGGGGATTGTCCCACGAAGTCCGGAAGCATTTTTATACTATTTTGGAATACAATGATGAGTTTTGATTGGTCGCAATACCTGACTTTAGCAAAAGAACTAGCTGGTGAAGCAACTATTCCTGCTGAAGGGGAGGCGCGATTAAGGGATGCTATCAGTCGTTCGTATTATGCCGCTTTCATCTTAGCGCGGAACTATTTGCGAGATAAACAAGGTCATTCATTGCCAAAAACAAGCGACATTCACCACTATATTTGGCAAGAATTTGATATTAATCCTGACTCAAGATATCAACTAATTGCTGATAATTTAAAAGTGCTTCGCCGATATCGAAATCAAGCAGATTATGCCGATAAATTTCCCCTATTATCTGCGATCGCCCGGATCGCCATCAAGCGCTCTCAAGAAATCCTTTTTAACCTGAGCAATCTCTAAGTATCAAAAAACAGAATGCAAATCATCCTAGAAGTCCCGGAAATTTTTGAGTTAAACAGGACTTATGCACCCAACCAAAGAAACCGGGTTTTTTGACGAAAATACTTCGCTGCTACCCACAGATGCTCTCAAAAACCCGTTTCTGGGGCTCCCTGCGTAAGTCCTATTAAACTAAGCTTAAATAGGGATGAAAAAATCACTCCGAAAACTGGTAGGCGATCGTCAGGGGATAAATATGAGCAGAAATCATCATTTTCTCAGCAATAACAAGGGGCTGAAATACACAAGTCAAATAGTTAAAAGTCTTAGCTTGTCAAGCTTGCTGACGATGAGTAGCATCTTACCCAGCTTAGCTCAGTTACCGGGAACTAGGACTCCAGCGCCCAATCCCAGACGGTTCGCACCCTTGCCAGTGACTCCGCCACCGCGATCGCAGCAAATACCGAGTAACGATTTAGGCACGCGATCGCCAGAACAGGGTTACACTCTAGGAGCAGGCGATCGCATCAGTTTAGACATCATCGGTGTCCCCGAATTTAGCAAAGAATATCAAATTCTCGTCGATGGAACCCTCAACTTACCGCTAATTCGCAGCGTTTACGTACAAGGACTCACCCAGCAACAGGCCGCCGATGCGATCGCCAAACTCTACGACCCCTACATCACCGCCCCCATCGTCACCCTCACACTGATTCTACCTCGCCCCCTGACAATTGGCATCGCCGGAGAAGTCAGCCGCCCCGGTTCCTACAAAATCAGCGCCAGCAGAGAAGGCGAAGCAGTCAAATTTCCCACCTTAATCGAAATGTTGCAATTAGCAAAAGGCGTTACCCCCGGAGGAGATTTGCGGTTAATTCAAGTGCGCCGCCGCCAAAGAAGCGGCCCCGAACAAGTAATTAACGTCAACCTACAAGAATTTTTACAGACAGGAGATTTACGCCAAGATATCACCTTGCGAGACGGAGATACAATTTTCGTTCCGAGTGCAACAGAAGTTAACAGTCAAGAAGTCCGCCAAAGAGCAAATGCTAATTTTTCTGCCGATATCACTCAACCTATTAGCGTCGTCATCGTCGGCGAAGTGAATCGCCCCGGCCCTTATACAGTATTTGCCTCAGATTTGCGATCGAGTAACCAGCAAACCGAACTAGGTTTTGTCGCGATCGATCAGCAACAGGGTACTTTAGTGGGTTTACCAACAGTAACTAGGGCAATTAAAATTGCTGGCGGTATTACTTTAGAAGCCGATCTTCGCCGAGTACAAGTACGCCGCCGCCTCAAAACAGGCAACGAACAAATTATTAGTGTCAATCTCTGGGATCTGTTACAAACAGGGGACATTAGCCAAGACGTACTATTGCAAGAAGGAGACAGTATTATTGTCCCAACTGCGGAAAATGTAGATATAGCCGAAATTTCCCAAATCGCTGCTACCAGTTTTTCTCCTAATTCAATTCGGATCAATGTTGTTGGGGAAGTTCTCAGACCCGGAACAGTGGAAGTTACGCCTAATACTTCCCTACATCAGGCATTGCTAGCTACAGGTAGTTTTAACCAAGTCCGCGCTCAAAAAAAGACTGTGGAACTATTGCGTTTGAACCCCAACGGTACTGTTACTCGTCGCTCGATTGACGTTGATTTTTCCCAAGGTTTGAATGCAGAAAACAACCCCAGCCTTCGCAACAATGATGTTATTATTGTTCCTCGTTCTGGCTTAACTAGGTTAGCAGATAATGTCAATCAAATCTTACAGCCAGTGTCAGGAGTTGTGGGCGTTATTAGTGGAGTGACTGGATGGTTTACTGGGGTAGAGACAACTATTAATACTTTTCAAAGGTTATTTTTAGGCGGAGACTTCGATCGGCGCAATCAGCTTAGGCAAATTCGGCAACAGGAGGAAGATCGACGGCGAACAGAAGAAGAAAGACAACGGCAGAATGATATTCAGAATCAGCAACTTGAGCTTCAAAGACAGATTCAGCAGCAACAACTCGATCTCCAGAGGCAACAGTTGGAGCAACAGCAACAGCAGCAACAGCAACAGAATCAGTAAATTTATTACTGACTACTTGTTTTTCAATAATTTAATTTTCACGATCGAGTAGATTGCGGTAAATTTTGTGATATACTATTGCTTTAATCTGTGATCGAGATTTGGTTAAATGTAACGAATCGTAACTGGAATTGCCAGCGATCGCATTAATTCCCTGTCTTGGGAGGGAGACAATGTTGAAAAAGCTCCAACTAATATTAAAATAGATAACTAGCAAATTCCCTATCAGGGATTCAAAACTGTTCAGGAATTGAAAGTTATGCCCCCTCGTTGGCCCCGCAAACCAGACCGCCAAGATCCCGACTACCGCCGTTTAGATGACCGGATGAATTTTGCCATCCATTTTGCTCTGTTTGCTGCTGCCAATTCTAGCTTGTGGTTTTTCCACAATTTGCAGAAAGCTGAGTGGCCTTGGGCAACTTGGGTGACGCTAGGATGGACAGGGTTTATATTCGCACATGGAGTTTATGTGTTTGCGATCGCCAATTATTCCCTCCCCAGTCAAAAGCCAGAATAATCTCAATAAGACTTACGTAAACTGTGCGTAACTCCCGATCGAATATTAAGTAGCCAGAAAGAACAATTAAAACCCAATTCTTCCTTCTTCCTTCTTCCTTCTTCCTTCTTCCTTCTTCCTTAAATATGGCTAATACTAACACCACCCAAAAAATAGAATCCCTCGCCGCCGAAATTGGCGATAATATCTATATCGATGTAGCGAAGTGGCATTTGTATCTAAAAGATGCCCACTTGCATACAGTTGTTGCCGAACAACTTTATCCGCTCCTAACAAATCGTAATTTAGATACAGACAGAGTAGCCGCAGTTCTCCAAGGCATTCCTGTTAAATTGGGCGGGGGTAAACGAGAGATGTCTTTAGGAGATTTAGTACCGATGCAGTGCCAGGTGCAGCTAATGGATATCCTAGAGGAATTTCAGCGGCAAATGTGATGAAAACATTAAATTAAGAACTCAGGATTCAGTTAAGTCCCCTTTATTATTCGGCGGTTGAAACCGCAACTACACAAACGAAGTCCGCCTACGCGGACTAAGAAATAAGAGGATATTGAATTTAAATTTGGTATGACTTCTGAATTCTAAATTTAAATCATGTCCGCTCAAATACCCTTTATTCTTTAGTCCGCGTAGGCGGACTTCGTTTATTTAGCCGCGATTTCAATCGCCTTTTCAATCGCTTTATTGTCATTGCGAGCAAGCTTGGCTCGCAATGACGGATTATTACTAATAAAGGGGATGAATAACCCGGATTGGGTATCAATTGCCAGATATTTTTACTCCTAAATTCCAAATTCATCTCCCAAATCGCTGCCGCAACCTATCAACAAACATATCAACTTCCGGCAACTTCATCTGAGTAACAAAAATGGCAAAAACTCCCAACCCTGCAAAACTAGCAACGCTCAATTCTACTAACTGAATTAACAATCCCTCAGTACCTAAAAGTCTTTGACATCCTTGCAAAGTAGCCAAAGCCACTAAACCCGTTAGAGAACTCCCAGCAGTTAAGCCCATAAATGGCAAAATCCACTCCCGCCAAGGCAACCCATTTAGCTTAGAATTTAACAGCCATAAAAGCATGACCATCGAAATAATATTTACTCCCACTGTTGCCAAGACTAAGCCAGGGGTACCAAAATATTTTACTAAGAAATAATCCAATAACGCATTCAGCACAATATTCAAAATGCTGATCCGAAAAGGCGTTTCTCCATCTCCCAAAGCATAAAATACTCTAACAACTACATCGCGCCCCAAATAAACAAACATTCCAATGGCGTAAGCCATCAATACGGGGGCTACAAACTGCGAAGCTGACTGTTTGAAAGCAACGCGCTCGTAAACAACCCGCACAATTGGCAGCGCCAGCGTTACCATTAAGGCGCTTAACGGTAACATCGTAATGCCAGTGAGAATTAATGCTTGGCGAATTCGCTGTTTTAACTCATGCCAATTATTCGGATCTGCCAGCCGGGAAAATATCGGCAAAAAAGGTACTAAAATTACATTAGAAATAATCCCCAAAGGAGTCATTACTAATAACCCTGCATAGCCCATTGCAGCAGCGGCTTGGGGAATATAAGAGGCAAAAAATAAGTCAGTATAGACATTAATTTGCAACATTCCTGACGATAAAGTTGCAGGAATCATCACTTTCATTACATCCTGCACTCCTGGCTGCTGAAATTCAAAGCGCAAACGCAATGTTCCCAAACCAGATCGCCATTGGGCAAATACTTGGATTAACCACTGCATTGCTGCACCAGCTAGGGTTCCCCAAGCTAATACTAAGCCGCCAGCTAAGGCATATTTGGGCTGAGTAATTTTGTCTCCTACTTGCATAGCGAAAAAGGCGAGGCCGCCAATGACTGCAACGCTGGAAAATAAGGGACTAATTGATGGCAACCAATACATATCAGCGGCGTTAAGAGTGCCGAAACCAATGCCAATTAATCCAGCAAGTAAGGCCATTGGTGCCATAATTCGGAATTGTTGGATCGCGATCGCTCTTATTTCTAAACCTTCTGCTGTTCTCGTCAATCCCGGCGCGACTAAATCTATCAGGGGATCGGCAAAAATAATCAAACCAACGGTCACAAAAAGCAGGATGCCGCCGATTAAAGTGGCGATCGTTTCTACTAGGGGGGCCGCTTCTGACTTGCCACGCTTGGCTAAAGCGCTGACAATGGCGCTATGAAATGGCCCGTTGATGCCGCCTAGTAAAATGAACAAAAAGCCGGGGATGACATAAGCGTAGTTGTAGGCATCGACAGCGGTACCTACGCCGAAAGCGGCCGCGATCGCCTGTTGGCGAACTAACCCAAAGACTTTGCTGATCAGAGTGGCGATCGCCACAATTCCAGCGATCCCCGCTAGAGAACGTTTTGGTTTTTGCAATGATTCAGACACGAAAAGTTACAAACACTGATAGAATAGTTCGCTTAGTCTCATCGCGAATCTGAAAAAGCATAACATATAGCAACCGCCAAGGCGGTTACGATGCTCAGGGCTAGGGGCTACGATGCTCAGGGAAGAAGAGGAAGAAGGGGAAAAGAGGGACTACGATGCTCTGATGCTCAGGAAAGAAGAGGAAGAAGGGAATGGAATTAAGGGTTTGAGGAAACTAAAATGTCCTAACCACCTTGGCGGTTGCTATATAGGAATCCTAAATCATTTGTGAATTTCTGACTCCCTCCCCTTGGTAAGGGGAGGGTTGGGGTGGGGTAAAAAATTTACGACTATTTAGGATTGCTATATAAGCCTGCTTTCCTAATATTACAGTTAACTTTTAAAAGTTACTAATCTATAGTATGCGCTATTTCCTGCTCCTTACTCTCCTCATCCTGCATCTGCAATAACTCAGGAACAGTAACAAACTTATAGCCCTGTTTCCTCAATTCAGCAATAATATTCGGCAAAGCCTGCACAGTCTTAGAGCGATTTCCACCACCATCGTGCATGAGCACAATTCCCCCGGAACTGGCCTGACGCAACACATTATCTTTAAGCGATTGCATCGAATTACGCCAATCCAAAGAATCAGCAGACCACATCACCACTGTATACTTTTTTTGCTGAGCATAAGCAGCCAATCCATTAGTGAGAATCCCGCCTGGAGGACGAAACATCGAAACATCCATACCAGTCACCTCCTCAATCAAAGATGATGTACGGTCAATCTCCTTAGCAGCAGCATCCTGACTGTATTTAACGTATTTATGATTCCAAGTATGATTGCCGATCGCATGACCGGCAACAGCTACTCTCTTCCCAAGTTCTGGAAAAGCCTTTAAATATCTCCCTACCCAGAAAAAAGTAGCTTTAATATCGTTTTTATTGAGAATATCTAAGATTTGAACTGTTGTTTCCGGCCAAGGGCCATCATCAAAAGTCAGTGCGATCGCCTTTTGCTTAGAACCCAGTTTCGCCTGAGTTACAGTAGTTCCTTGAAACTGAGACGGAATCAAAAAACTAAACTGCTTCTCCTCCAAAAGCGCGATCGCTTTTTGGGCCTCATCAACTCGTTTCTCCACCGCTGCTGTTACTTTCAAAACCTCTGGACTCGTCGCCGACTTCTGGGGCTGCACTACAGCCCAGAGTGATACCAAATGATTAAGCCGTAAATTCAGCGGCAGCATTACCCCAAGCACAAAACTGCCAGCAGCAGCTACAAAAGCAGCAGTGAAAGTCTTTCGCTGCCGCAGCAAACGATTCAAGTCTGCCACGTTTTTCTCCTTCACACCATTACGCAGTTAATTTTAGAGCTTAAATTGAACAGTAACAGATCGACAATCCTGGCTCGGATTGCCTTAAAGAAATTAAAAATTAAAAATACCAAATTAAAAACGATCGAGTTTACTTTTTAATTTTTATTTTTCAATTTTTAATTAATTAAGTTGTTCTACGATACTATTGCAAATAACCGCAAACTGGAAGAGCATCAGGATAAAAAGTTAACGTTTAGCTACATTTCTCTCTTTGTATAGGCTGACAATGCGATCGGTAACTTGGGCAATGGTCAAACCGTCTGTTTGAATCTCAACAGCATCAACTGCTTTACGCAACGGTGCCACCTCGCGGGTACTGTCTTTTTCGTCGCGTTCTGCAATATCCAGTTCTAACTGTTCTAAACTGATATCGTTCTGACCGCGAGCTTGAAGTTCGATTAGCCGTCTGCGCGATCGCTCCTTAACTGATGCCGTCAAAAAAATCTTTACTTCCGCATCTGGGAACACATTAGTCCCAATGTCGCGACCTTCAGCCACAATACCACCTTTTCTCCCATAGTATTGCTGCTGTTCTACCATAAAACGCCGCACTATAGCCAAAGCCGCCACTGTCGAAACATGACTCGTCACTTCCAAAGTACGAATAGCCTGAGTCACATCTTCACCATTAATATGAAGAGTAAAAGATGAAGGGTGAAAATTAAATTCAATCTTACAAGAACTGACTAACTCCGCGATCGCAGCTTCATCATCCATCCGCGTCCCAGTTTGCAACACCAGCCACGTCACGGCCCGATACATCGCCCCCGTGTCCAGATACCTCAAACCCAGAACTTGCGCCACCTGCTTCGTAACTGTAGATTTACCAGCCCCCGCCGGGCCATCAATTGCGACAATTGGCCGACGATTGAGCAGCATAATATTATCAATCAAGCGAGTAGAACCAATCCTAGCCGCGATCGCCAATAACCCCGCTTCCTCCACAACCTCCAAAACCCTCAAACTATTAGGCTCAACCAGTTCCACATACTCCACCTCAACTACCGGTTCCCTCGCCAATTCCTCATTTACAACCGCCTTCAACACCGCCGGTGTCAATTCCCCTTCCTCAAACACTGCCCGAGCTCGTTGCAAAGAACGATAAATTGTAGCTGCCTGCACCCTTTCTTGCGAACTTAAATATTGATTGCGAGAACTCCAAGCCAAACCAGATGCTTCTCGCGCGATCGCACCAGCTACAATCTTCACAGACAAATTCAAATCCGCCACCAACCTACGAATAATTGCTACCTGTTGAGCATCTTTAATCCCAAAATAAGCCGTATCGGGGTTAACTAAATTCAAAAGCTTAGTTACAATCGTCGCCACTCCCTGAAAATGTCCCGGCCTAGACTTACCACACAAAACCGAAGTCATAGCCCCAGGCGGAACAACAGTAGTCACTGGAAATTCAGCACTATTTCCACTTCCTACCCCCAACTCCTCAGCAGAGGGAACAAAAATTACATCAACACCAGCCTCTTGACAAATTAACCGATCTTGCTCCAGGGGCCGAGGATACCGTTGGAAATCTTCCCTCGGCCCAAATTGGAGCGGATTGACAAAAATACTGACAACAACCACCCCATTTTCCAGCCTCGCCCGCCGGATCAAACTCAGGTGTCCCGCGTGCAGAGCTCCCATTGTCGGCACTAAAGCAACTAGCGAGGCCTGTGGCTGGCTTCGCCTGGGCTCCTCCTGCGACATATAGGAATTTAAGTAGCAGCGCAAAGCCGCCGTCGTAGTAAACACGCGCACTCAGACACCCTCCAGAATAGTTAACGGTTCACTGTTAATAGTTAACAGTTAACGGTTAACTGTTAACTGTTAGGCAACGGACGATCTAAAGGATTTAACGGATGTAACTGATTTTAACGGATTTGACCTTTTTATTAGTCAACTGTTAACCGTTAGCAGTTAACAGTTAACTGTTAACTGCTAACGGTTAACTGTTCTGGCGTTTTGGGAATCTATCAACTCCAACTGCACGGGAGCAATACCAGAATTGACCATTCCCAACACTTGAGCGGCGGCGGCAGACAAATCAATTAATCGATCGCCAACATAGGGGCCCCGATCATTAATTCGCACGACTACGGAACGGCCGTTGTCTAGGTTTGTCACCAACACTCGCGTGCCAAAAGGTAAATCGCGATGGGCTGCTGTCAACTCATCTTGATTATAAGTCTCTCCACTGGCGCTAAGATTGCCATGAAAGCCTGGGCCATACCAAGAAGCCCATCCAGTGATCCGCACATGGACTGGGCCCAGAGAAATTACTCTGGGTTCTGGCTTGGGTTTACCGACAACTTCCTGAAGGGGGGGAGCATTGCCTAAGAGTCGGCGCAATCGATTGGTTGCTTGTAAGGCATCTACGCTAAAGTCGCTGGTAGTGTCGGGGAGAATTGTCTCCGCGTTGATTTCTACCAAATTCTCCCCGTTGACTTGAATGATGTAGCGATCGCCTTTTTCCCACTTGACAGCAATAGCATTGGCATCGGCGCTGTCTCGGAAAAGTTGATTGAGTTTTGCGGCCATCGCTGTTGCTCGCCAAACTGGATCGGCTACTTCAGCGGATTTAGGCCCTTGCTCGCGGTTACTCTGAACTTCTGCATTCGCCCCTATTTTTAGGCGATCGCTGCTCGTGGCTGCCCTAGAGTTTGATACAGTTCCGTTTTTACCACCTTTGGTACTCGGTTCTAGAAAGGTGAGGACGGGAATATTGCGTAGATATACTGTAGCGGCTAGACGGCCCGCCAATGAGTGGGTCTGAATCTTTGCGATCGCCTCAGAGTCAAGCTCAGCTTTGGCTTGGTACTGGTACTCTCCCACTTTAACAACCTCCACCCGTTGAGGATTCAACTGAGGAGACGGCTTAGCGGTGTGGACTTGCTGTCCCACCGTATGAGCGATGTTAACTGTCTCTGGTTCTTGGGCCCGACTCGATGATGGTGTCACCAGAGCGGGAATTAGCAGGACAGGAAGGAGTCCGCCAACAAGTTTTTGCTTCATACGTCCATTTTTGTGAAGAGCAATTTTGGAGCGAGTAGCAGGAATCGAACAGGCACAAGGGATTTACCCTCTAATCCGCATTCATCCCCCAATTGAGTTATCTGCACTTTTAGGCAAGTTTCTCGCAGCCATCTGCAAAAGCCAAAATTTTTCAGCTAAACTCGCTTTTCAGTAACAACTCATACTCATTCCGTGTTCACTTCTTGTTAAGGAACTGCAACAGACTACCACGAAGTTCTGGGATTGGGGATCAAAAGAATACTCAAATTTACAATAACTTCACAAAAACTTTATCGGGCTATTTTGGCACAAATGCTTTTATATCAAAGGCTTTAGCGATTTTCCCCTCTTAAAAAAATTCATCAAATCTTTAAATATTTTTTTCCTTATTTATGTAAACAGTCTCTGGAACTGGGGGAGCGGGGGAGATGGGGAGCTGGGGAAGCAATTTAATCAATTAAAAATTAAAAATGCAAAATTAAAAAAAATGCAAAATTAAAAATTGTGAGATTTAATTTTTAATTTTTAATTTTTAACTTTTAATTAATCGGAGGGGAGGATGTGGAGAATTTTGCTTTTCTTGTGCATTAGCATTCAGCTAATGTCTTCAACCTTACTCTCCTAGAGTAATAAATCCTTTTAGCAATAGACTAGGGACTAGAGACTTAACGACAAACGTGGACTATGGATTATCGAGAAGCAGGTGTAGATGTCGAGGCCGGTAGAGCCTTTGTGCAACGTATCAGGAATATGGTGCAGAGTACCCACCGACCTGAAGTTTTAGGCGGGTTTGGCGGGTTTAGTGGATATTTCAGCGTCCCTAGCGGTTTGAGCGAACCCATTTTAGTCTCCGGGACGGATGGTGTTGGTACAAAGTTAAAATTGGCACAAATTCTAGATTGTCACGACACAGTAGGAATTGATTTAGTCGCCATGTGTGCTAATGACGTACTCACATCAGGGGCCGAACCGCTGTTTTTTTTAGATTATTTAGCTACTGGCAAATTGAACTCAGAACAACTTGCTCAAGTAGTTGCTGGTGTTGCTGAAGGATGTAAGCAGGCCGGCTGTGCTTTGCTAGGAGGAGAAACCGCAGAAATGCCAGGTTTTTATCAACCGGGAGAGTATGACTTAGCGGGGTTTTGCGTTGGTATTGCAGAAAAGAGCAAATTGCTGGACGGTTCCCAGGTACGGCTAGGAGATATTGCCATTGGATTATCTAGTAGTGGCGTTCACAGCAATGGCTTTAGTTTAGTTAGAAAAATTGTCAGCAGCGGTGGATTTGACTGGAGTTTAACACCTCAAGAATTAGGCGGGAAAAGTTTAGGGGAAGTGTTGTTAACTCCAACTAGAATTTATGTTAAACCCGTCCTAGCAGCACTCCGCACTGGTCTGCAAATTACGGGGATGGCTCATATTACTGGGGGAGGTTTACCTGAAAATTTACCTCGATGTTTGGGGGCAAATCAATCTGTAAAAATTGATATTAATAGTTGGCAAACTCTTCCTATTTTTGAATGGATTGCTAAGGCGGGTGAAGTTAATAAAATGGAGATGCTTAATACTTTTAATATGGGGATTGGATTTGTTTTATTAGTTTCGTTAGCAGATGCAGCACAGGCAATTAAATGGTTTGAATCTCAGGATATTTCTGTTGCTCAGATTGGGGAAGTGATTGAGGGAAATGGGGAATTAGTAATGGAAATTTAAACTCTGTTTGTAGCAGCATTTTGTAGCACTATTATCATCATATAATGATGATAATAGCGCTACAAATTTTTTACCAGAGCAATAGAAAAAATATTCTACAATTCTTCATTGTTTCAGAGGAAGCTGAAGGCTATATCATTGATTTTATAAAGTGCTAGGCTAGATTTATCAATTGACACTTAAAAGTTTATTTGTCTTAATTTCTAATGGTAACATTACAGTAAAAGTGGAACCGACACCTACTTGAGAGACTAACTTTATTTTGCCTTGTAAAAGCGTTACTAGCCGAGAAACTATTGCTAATCCAAGACCGGTGCTGTCGGGAGGGAATTGGTAGCGATTAGGTTCTCCAACTTGGAAGAAGGGTTCAAAAATTTGCTCTTTATGTTCGGGAGCAATGCCTATTCCAGTATCTTTGACTGCGATTGACCAGCGTTCATCTGGCAATAATTCACAATTTAATTCGATGCTACCAACTTCGGTGTAGCGAATGGCATTGCTGATGAGATTAGTGAGAATTTGCTGAAATCTATGGGGGTCAGTGATAATTTTATCAGGTACACTATCGTTTTTTAATATAAGTTTTAATCCCTTATCGTCAGCTAATGGCTGCATGGTTTCTATGACGGTATTAATTGTAGAGATGACATTGATTGGTATCAGCCGCAATTTGATTTGTCCGGCTTCGGCGCGGGACAGTTCTAAGGCATCATTTACTAAGCGGAGTAACTGTCTGCCATTCCGCAACACTCGTTCAATATGTTCAATCTGAGGGCGGGTGTCTCTCACCTCTGTTTCCCGTTTTTCTTTACGTAAAAATAGCTCGGAATAACCGATAATTGAGTTAAGAGGTGTTTTGAGTTCGTGAGCTAAGTGAGCGAGGGTTTCTTGATTAGCGTTTGCTAAGCGATTAAGTTCTTGATTTGTCAATGTTAATTGACTTTGAATCTGCTGCAATTCTCGCAGTCGCTCGTCAACATAACTTTTAAAACATTGCGCGATCGCTTCGTCCAATACAGCATCAATTAGACGCATTGTTCGCATTACTTCGGGTACAGAGGTGGTTAGCAACTCTGGTTCTAAATGAGTAAATATCACTTGTCGTAATAAACGGTATTCCTGGGCTACTTCTGAGGGATCGTATCCTTGTTCGGCCCGCAATAATCCGTGTTCTAAACTTGCACTTACTATCAGTCCAATTTCACTTTCTTGAGTTTTGGACAGTACGGTTGCCATTGCAACTAATACGTGAGGAATATGATCTTTTACTGCTGAATGCGGTAAAGTATCGGCACTTTCGATGTGTCTGTCTTGCCGAACGGCTTCAACCCAATTGGTGAGTATGGCTTCAGTTTTATCAGCTAACAGTTTGCTACAGTCCAGCATGGTTAGGGTGGGGGGAGGATTAGGGTAGGTATTCCCTTTGGATTATTGTAGTTGACCTGCTGCAAACTGGCAGAGCAAAACTTGAAGGCTCCACTAGCAAAAGACACAGAATTTACAATCAGTAGATTGCCTATCCTACAAAGAGGCGCTGGCTACCGCTACCAAAACTTACTTCCTAAGACCTATTGACGTAAAAGTGTTTTAATTTTACATTTTGACTTTTTAATTACGATCGGAGAAGGACATTTCTCAGTCCTAGCCCGTCAGCTAACTTCGTAGGCATTGAGAAGAGAAGGACTAACGGAAGAAGCGAGTGCGATCGCCCAAATAGTCAAGCCAGAAACCTTGGAAAAACCCGATATTACCGTCGGCTATGTACCAGTAAACGATTGTGCGCCATTTGCGATCGCCTGGAAAAAAGGCTTCTTCCGCAAATACGGTTTAAACGTCAAACTCAATCGGGAAGCTAGCTGGGCAACATCCCGCGACGGCCTCATATTTGGGCGACTTGATGCGTCCCCCGTCGTATCAGGAGCCGTTACAAACGCCAGAGAAAAGAGTCTGGGCAGTCGTACTTAGTTCTTCAATTTACGAATACTTTGTTCGCTACCTATCTGCTGCCGCTGGAGTCGATCCGCTCAAAGAATTTCGGATCTCCGCTCAAAGAATTTCGGATCATTATTATTCCCCCGCCGCAGATGGTGACTAACGTGCGAATTGGCGCAATTTTCGCACCCACGCAATCGCCAAGAATTGCGGGAATCTAAGGAATATTACGAACTCCGCAATCATGCTTTAAATTTTCTCGATCGCTACTTTACACAAAACGAGTAAATTAAGGTATAATTATATAGTCTTGCATCGTTTCGCTCGGAAGCTGGGTTTTTTCCGCAGGCTCGAATCCAACTTACTGCCCGAATCCAAAACCAGTTCCTAGATCGTCGCTAACTGTAATTATTTAGTGGGTAGCCTAATCGCAATTGAAGCAGCAGTTAAAATCTGTCAGCTTTAGTTTGAGAACGGAGGAACCAATTTTAGGGGCTAATCTCTAATTCTGATAAGAGAGAGACACTTTCCAGTCTTAGCCCGTCAGCTAACTCCGTCGGCAATGGAAGGAGTACCCAAGACTTTAGCTTTGAGAGCATTTGTCTTTGGAACATCCTTGGGGATGTCGCTGTAAATTTTATAAATAGTGGCTATTCCTACTTGACCCACATTTCATTCGCCATTGTTTCGTTATAACAGGGGTTAAAACTGTGAACCTGAAGTCAATGTTAACGCGCCTTGAAATCGCAATGGGTCGTCATGATTTAATTGAGCAAATGGTCTTACGACCAGAGCCAAGATTTCCTGATTTTAAAAAAGCTAAATCTGCAAAATCCGTCAACTTTATTGTTGGTTACAACAGCTCTTCTAAAAGTCAAACTGCTCTCGATATTACTTTGTGGATGGCCCATCAAACTCGTTTAGCGACTAGCAAAGAAGTCACCGTTCAAGTCGTTTATGTGGTTGATGAAGCTCGAAGTAATCATCCTCAAAATCTCTGCAACTTTGCTGAGGAAAATAATTCACTAATCCATCAACAGCAGTGGGGTTTAAATGAAGTTACAGCTACTCAATGTGCTGCACCTACCTTAACTCTGCCGCTAGCTGAAAATCAGTCAGGACGCTCGCGAACAACCTTCCTAGATCCATCTTACTTTCAAGCAATTTTTTGCCAAAACAACCAATTTGAGCAAGCTGATAAACTGTTGTGGCAAGCACGCTGTCTAGCTGACGAATGGCGGGGTTTATTTAAAGCTCACCTCCGATTTGGGAGCGTTAGCTCGGAACTAAGACAAGTTGTAGAATCGGAAACTGCAACACTGCTATTTTTAGGTTGTAATTCTGTTAATCATCCGCTCGTGCGGGAACTAGGTTCTGATTTTCCTTGCTCAGTGCTAGGTATTCCCTCCATGCTTTATTCTCACGGGGATTTCTACAGTGAAGAAGCTGCAAATCAGTTGATGTTTGAGACGGCCGTATCTCTACATTAAGTTTTGGATTTTGGATTTTGGATTTATTGTGTAATCCAAAATCTAAAACCGAGGCTTTAAAATTAAAATAAGAAGAAGGAAGAAGGAAGAAGGAAGAAGGAAGAAGGAAGAAGGAAGAAGGAAGAAAAAATTAATCGAAAATTAAAAATTAAACTTTAAATCAACAATGAAAAATAAGTAAATCTACTGAACTGCCGAAAGTTCTTCAACTACTTTAATCCGTCCCTGACGCACGGAGCGAAGCAGTCTATTGATGGAGCGCCTTTCATCTTCACCGAGAGATTCATCAAAAACGGCTGCCATGAGTCCGTAACGATCCGCTAGAGTAATGCAGTTAGTGGCATTAGCTTGGGCAAATAATTCGCTTAGAGCTGAGTGAATTAAGTAGATGGGAGCTTGCATGGTTAGTTGGTTTGAACTTTAATACTTACAGTATTGGTCATTTTTTTGTTGCAATCTGTGATGAAGCTAGGCTAATCTCAGTGATTCTACTTAGGAAGTCGTATGACTGAAATCTCTAAGATTATGTGAGCAGCATCACAAGACCTCTAGAGAAGAAGGGGCTAGGGGCTAGGGGCTAGGGGCTAGGGAAGAAGGGGCTAGGGGCTAGGATGCTCAGGGCTAGGGAAAGAAGGGGAAGAAGGGTAAAGAAGGGGAAGAGCAATGAGGGTTTCAACGATCGGCTATTGGAGAGCGATCGCTTCCCGGATCTCGCAATGACAATAATTTAGAATGTCCTAACTACCTCTTCGACTTCATCATTAGCTTTCAAACAACGCCGCGCCAACTTGACATAGGTTTTGACAGTTTCGTAGGGCATTTCTAAGTCGAGGGCGATCGCACTTAGTGACTCTCCGAGTTCCCGCCTTGCGAGAATCGTAGCCCACGTTTCGGCAATCTCTTGGGCGCGAGTTCCACCTGTGCGCTGTCGCTTTGCCATGAATGCTTCGGTCAATTCTGCAATTCGAGATGCTAATAAATTTTGCCTTGGGGAAACTGGCAAAATGTCACTCAGGAGCCAACCTATTCTAGTTTGCCCTAAGCCAAAGGTGGTTTTGTGACCAGTTCCGCAGTAAGGGGCTAGTTGTGCTAAAGCATAGAAGTATTGCCCGAAATCAGAATTTTCATTTACTTTTTTGGATACTCCTAATTCTATGGCTCCTGTAAATCCTGTAACGGAGCCTTTTTTGCCCGCGATGACTTTGGCGGACTCTAATTTGTGGCGGTGAATAATTACTGTTTCTTCAATCCAATTTAGGAATCGATCTTGAGGAATTTTGATGTCTGAAAAATCGTTCCACCGACGCAGGTAGCTATGAAAAAGATTTTTGGGAACTGGTAAGGGAAAGTGATGTTGCTTGCTGCGAAAACTGGTTGGGGTGAGAAAGGTTAATTGAATTGTGGAGGTGCGAGAGAGTGAGGTAGTTAGCAATTGTTTGTAAGTAGTAGGAGGTAAAGCTAGCTGACAAGAAATGATGCGTAAGGGAGCATTTCGTAAGTCCACAACGGCGGGCAAGTTTTGTAACCATTTACTCGCCCATTGAGCAACTGGTTGGGAAAGGATATTAATATACCAGCGATAGGTTTTGTCAGCTTGCAGTTGTAGGTCTTTTCCAGCAGCCAGCAATTCTCCTTCTAATCCTGAAATGGTAAATGCTTTTTCTGATTGCTCGTCGTGGAGAGAGCGGGATAATTCTGGGTTAGTTTGTTGAACTTGAGCGAGAAACCAGGCGTGTAAGCCAATGGTGTACTCAGCATAAAGGTAGTCATTGCTGTGGGGGGCTAGTTCAATGACTAGCCCGACTAATTCTGTGTCCGCAGGCCAAGGGAGAGGTTGATGCTTTTTTTGGGTGGGTAGTTTTGGCATAGGGGCTAGGGGCTAGGGGCTACGATGCTCAGGAAGAAGGGATATAGAATCAACGGTTTCAGTAATTCCGATCGTAGGCCTTGACAAAGACCTTTTCCATCTGTATGCTGAGGTTAATTCACTTCAGGACTTTGAAAATTTTATAGTTTTGGTCAATCGCGTGGGGTTTGTTTCGTGACCCGTAGACAATAATCGACGCAATCCGAGAAATCGCTGAAAGCCTCATTCTTTCGTTGAGGTGTGTCGATTCCTTTCCCCGTAAGGGTTTGAGATGTTATCGCTCAGGGCTTATTGAAGATGACCCCCCTTTTATTGACAGGTAAAATTTATTGCGTCGATTTGCCGTCTGAAACTCTCTCTGGGTAAGGAGTTGTAGCGTAGCTCTTTCATTACTCATTTCCCCGCAAGGGGACGGAAACTATTCTATGTTTGTTTCTCCATCACGTTCCCAATTAGCTTTCATTACTCATTTCCCCGCAAGGGGACGGAAACCCTTTTATAAAGGTGGATTAGAAACCACCTCCTCAATGTCTTTCATTACTCATTTCCCCGCAAGGGGACGGAAACGGGTTAATTCAGTGTACATACTTGAACTATTTTTATCTGACTTTCATTACTCATTTCCCCGCAAGGGGACGGAAACGAGCAGCAGCCTCTTGACCGTTAGTCATTGAAAACTAACTTAGACTTTCATTACTCATTTCCCCGCAAGGGGACGGAAACTTTTCAGAAAAATGTGTATGTCACAAGAAAGAGTCTTTCATTACTCATTTCCCCGCAAGGGGACGGAAACCAGTAAGATGTCTGATAATAATCCATTTTTTTACCTCTTTCATTACTCATTTCCCCGCAAGGGGACGGAAACCCTTGTCCCGCTGTGGCAGCGGAGTTGGGTCCATTTGAGGCCTTTCATTACTCATTTCCCCGCAAGGGGACGGAAACGTTTAATGTTTTTTAGAAAGTAATAAAAATAACTATAACTTTCATTACTATCGCGATCGCTCCCTTACAATTAAGAGCGATCGCACCTTCGTCTATTCTGGAAAATCAGGAATCACCCATTTAGGTGGCTCCGATCGCTTCTTCCTTACCGCTTCCTCAGCCATCTCCAGCATTTTATCCAGAGAAGTGTTTTCTATGAAACTTGACGTTGCTGCCGCATATTCCCGCTTCGGGCATTTATCGCCCAAAATGCAGCCGTTGACGCACTCTACAGCACAATTTACTGTACTTTCTACCATATTCTCTTTCCTTCGATGCTGCCGACAATTCGCAGGCCGATGCTCTCAGAGCCTTAGCTGAGAAACTGCCCGGTATATGTATTTTACTTTACAAATTGCCCTAAATGCCGCTCGAGGGCCATAGCCAGAGCGATCGCGATCGCCGAGCTGTAATACAATCAAAACAACCCACCTTTTCTCTGCACTATGAGTAATCCTCTAGGTCGTTTAAAAAACTTACCCTGGCAAGAACTCCTTCAAATTGCCGCCCTCACCAATGCGATCGCGATCGTACTAGAGTTATTCTTAGGGTGGGGTTTCGCGCAATCTCCTATCGTTCGCAACATCCTCAAACTACTCTACAGCTCTTCCTTGGGGGTATTAATCCCTGTCGCTACAGCAGTGGGAATGGGCGCACTAGCAGTGTACATCTTCGAGCAACGGCAGCAACAATTTCTGCTTAACAGTTCTAGTTTATGGGCTTTAGTTGTATGTTTACTTCTAGGTTTGGCTTTAAAGTATCTATTACCAGTACCTGCTTTTCTAGTCGATTTATCTGAAACTACACTAATAGGAATTGTACTGGGAGTGTTTTGGAAAGGGCGACCTTACTGGCGATGAAATGCAAATTGTGAGTTAAGCTTTTCTATATTTAATCGACATACAGCACATACAGCTATTGTTGCTAGATAATTTAATAGGACTTACGCACAGAGAAAGTTCGTAATTCCTATGTAAATCCTATTAAACAGGAGTTACGCAGGGAGTCCCAGAAACCGGGTTTTTGAGATCATCTGTGGGTAAGAACGAAGTATTTTCGTCAAAAAACCCGGTTTCTTTGGTTGGGTGCGTAAGTCCTATTAAATTTATCAGCTAAACGACCAACTCAACGGGAAATGCTTTAGCTTGTCGAGGCTTCACATAAACTCGCTGATTGACCTGTACATTGAGCTGTTTAAAGCGATCGCGGTCTAAGTAAGCAGTAATTATCTCCTGCTCATCTACAATCAATTCGATTTGAATTTCCCAACCCAAATAGACGATACGATTAATTTTTGCCGGGGCAAAGGATGCTTCAGGTTCGGTTTGAATTAAAACGTCATGGGGTCGCAAATAAATTTGAGGAGAGGGAGCTTCCAAGCTCTGACGTGCAAAAATTCCGGCTGTACTAGAGAGGACGTTTACAGGGCCAATAAAGCTCATCACAAAGGCTGTTGCTGGAGAGTCATAAATCTGAGCTGGCGTACCGACTTGTTCGACTCTGCCTTTGTTCATTACGACAATTTCATCGGCGACTTCCATCGCTTCTTCTTGGTCGTGGGTAACAAAAACTGTGGTGACGTTAACTTCGTGGTGTAACCGCCGCAACCAGTCGCGCAATTCTTTGCGAACTTTGGCATCTAGAGCTCCGAAGGGTTCGTCTAGCAAAAGTACCTGGGGTTCTACGGCTAAAGCTCTGGCTAAGGCTACGCGCTGTCTTTGACCTCCTGAAAGTTGGGAAGGATAGCGATCGCCTAATCCGCTCAGTTGTACTAAGTCTAAAAGTTCTTCTACTCGTTTGCGCGTTCTGGATTTGGGAGATTTGCGGATGTCCATACCAAAGCCAATATTATCACGAATTGTCAAGTGTTTGAATAAAGCATAATGCTGAAAAACAAAGCCGATTTGACGCTCTTGTACTGACTGATAAGTTGCATCTTTGCCAGTAATCCAAATTTTGCCGATGTCTGGCGGTTCTAGTCCGGCAATCAGCCGCAATAATGTTGATTTTCCTGACCCTGATGGCCCTAGTAGTGCTACTAAAGAGCCTGTTTTAATTTCTAGGTTCACTTGGCTTAGTGCCTGAAAAGAACCAAAGTGTTTCGATACATCTTCAACTAAAATTCCCATAGATTCCCTGCCTCAATAAACTTTATAGGTTGTGATTTTTTTTGCGTTGTCAAAGGGAGTGCGATCGGGAATCATTTTTTCTTACTCCCGTTACTCGCTTAAGTGACTGTGTTAAGTCGATATTATACTAACTCCTGTATGCTGGTCGATCTAGTGTAGTTTACAATTCTTTAAGATTTGGCGACTAGATGCTCAGGTTGATATCCCCATCTGCCTTTAAAAAGGATGGGCTATTTTATTTTGTTTAAATATATAGTCCGCCAGGGGTTAAAACCCTTGTCTCATAGCTAAAATCGGTTCAAACTGACCAAAAGATAAAATTAAGTTATGTTTTTTCAACCACCTTTTGACGGCAACCGATGGGAATACACTTCTGGTTTTTAGCTAAAGTTGTGAGTTCTCTGAACGCATAGTCTAACCAAACAAAGCCATATTCCCACTCAATGTGATACATCGGTTTCCGCTGTAACGGCATCATCAGTGGTCTGTACCTCTTCCCTGCTAAAAAAACAAACGGGTTAATTTCTATTGAAAATTCTGCTATAATTTTAGCACGAACTGCAAACAATCAAAGATTTAAAATGGTAGAACTAAATCAGTTACTGTTAGAGCTTGAAAGCAACCTCAAATGGGAAGGAGCGACAAAAGAATGGAAAGAGCGGCGGGAAAGTTGGGTTAGCGATGTAGCAGCATCAGTTAACCTGACATATCTAGCAGAATTGCTAGTTGAATTGGAATCTAACTTGCAGTGGGAATTGGTGGATACTCACTGGAAAGAGCGTGCGGACAGTTGGGTAGAAGAATGTCGGGGTGCATCAATTGTTCAAGAAATATCAAGTTTATTGCTGGAACTAGAAAGCAATATAAATTCGGAAGCTATGGCTGATAAATGGCAGCAGAATCGCTTCAAGTGGATACAGCAACTACACAAGTATAACGAGACCTAATGTAGATGGGGTACAATAACAACAGTGAGTAAACCAATTCCAGAAGTCTTGCTCGTCAACTTGCTCAAAAGCTGTCGTTATTGCTGAGGAAAAAACGGAACTGTAAAAAATAGCGCGTTAGTTCTATATTTCCTAATGGAGAGTTTTTGCTTGACCAGTTTTTGAACTAGACTTTTAGTGACACCAAATTGGGTTGCTACTTTCCTGATTGACATTTTTCCTACTAAATATGGTGTCACTATTTTTTCTCTAAGAGCGAGTGAATATGCTTTCATTAGGTTTGATTACACAGATATTTCATTATTTTTGATTGCACCTCATAACAGCGGGAACCGCTGTAAATTTCATTTTCTTCGTCTAAATATTCGACTGTGAACGATAAATTTAGACCACTGTTACTTCCTTGATAAGTAGAAGGAAGAAGGAAGAAGGCATGGCAATTCTCGTACCCATTCTGTAATTTGCTCACGATTTAAGCCCTCTTGTATCCTGTATAATGACCTCTTAGTTGCATCTGGGTTTTGTAAAAGCCAAGCTCCTATGCGGTTTAAGGCATTAATTAAATTGGACATTCGATCTCCTCGCAATAATATTGCCTAACTTCCCAAACACCTGATTAAATCTTTTGCTAAGGGAGTCGATGACGGCACGCCAGTTGACCTCGGAAGTGCTATCCTGCTGTAGTTGTTGGCGGACTAGGCGCAGTAAGGCGCGGATGTTTTTGGGGGCTGTTTCCGGGCTGAGGAAGGCGGGATAAGGGGTTGCGGGTTTGTGGGGATGGGGGAATAAACCGTGACGCGAGACTACGTGAATGATACCTTTATGGCCGGAGTCTCGGAGTGCGATCGCTTCATCGTTCAGCCGTTCTAAATGCACATAATTTGGCGCTTTTGCTTCGGCTTCATCTAAAACAGTCTCAATGTATTTACCGTAAATATTACGGGGGATAAATGTATCTGGTTTTACATCGTTGCCAATAGCTTGCAGCCAGCGCAATACTAAATTAAATGTTACAATTAAATCAATTGAGTTGATGAGTTTAATTACTATGCAATTAGGACTGCCCGATATTTCTCAAAGCTTTGAAAAGACAAAAGGATTTTTGACAGAACAAGTTGGCAAAGCTGTTAATTCTACTTCCGAAGTAACAGCACAGGCTAAATTTTCTCTCTCCGCAAATGCTGACAAGGCAAAAGAAGCTCTCAGTCAAACTACTAATTCTGCCGTTGAGGTTGTAAATCAAGTTAAGAACAAGGCTTTAGTTACAGTAACGGAGACAACTGAAAAAGCCAGGAATTCTCTATCTGAAGTTACAAATCAAGCCGTTACTCGCGTTAGTGAAACTACAAACAAAGCTGTTGATGCTGTTACTCACTCTGCCGCAACTGCTAAAGAAACTCTCACTCAAGCTACTAATTCCGCCGTCACTACTCTGAATCAAACAACTAGCCAAGCTGTAGATAGTGTAAATCAAGCAAAAGAAAAGGCTAAGGCTTCATTACAAGATAGCATTCATCAGGCTGAAAATATTAGCAGTGCTGCTTCAGATACTCTTCAAAATGCTATTAATGCTAGCGTCAAAAATTGGGTTGATTCTCATCCTTTAATTTTTTGGTTGGTGAGTCATCCGCTGATAGCGTTAGCATTGCTGCTGCTATCTATATTTATTATATTGGGTTTGTTTCAAGCTTTAGGTAGCTTTTTTGCAAGAGGATGGTTATCTATTTTGCAACTCCCTGGAAAATTTATACAAGGGGTTTTTACTGTCGGCTCTAAGTCTGTGAGTAATCTTGGTGGAGTCGCTGTTAACTCATTGGTTTCAAGGAATCTGGGAGAAAATAATAATTTATCTTTACAATTGAACGGAGTTCAATCAAATAGTTCGGAGTCTCAGGAACGACTTGCTAATATTTTGACAAGGTTAGAGGCGATTAGACAAGAGCAGAATCAGCTTTTACAGGAAGCCGAGGCTATTTTGAGCAAGCAATTTAATCCAGAGTGAGAAGGTGTGGATCGCAACCTTTGTTCTATTTTTTGCTAAGATGATTCTAAACCTTCTTTTTCCATGTTCGCGCGATCGCACCTCGTGGTAAATTTAAAATATCCAAACTTTTCTTTAAAAGCCGATAGATCGCTGTTTGCAGCCGATCGCCGAATAAGCCATGCCCGATTACTTCTCAGACGATTTAAAATGGACGCTTGAAGCCAAAGCCAAGCTGAAAAATATTCCCTATTTTGTTCGGGGACAAGCACGAATGCGGATAGAGCATTTGGCCCGCGAAGCTGAAAAGGAAGTTGTAACGGTTGAGCTGGTTGAGCAAGCTCGCCTCGAATTTGGCCAGTAAATGTTTGTAACGCCGCCCTCTGGACGGTTTTTTACCGCAAATAAGGGCGGCGTTACGTCAAACATGGGTAATTCCTGAATGCAAACTAACAAAAATGCCCCGCAAAGCCTTAAACTGATGTTGCATTTTGTAGTGTTCTGAGGTCTACTGAGGTCGTCCGTGCGGAAAATAGTTATTGCTGGCAATTGGAAAATGTACAAAACCCAGAGTGAAGCTCTGGAGTTTCTCAAAGGGTTCACGTCTTGCTTGACTGAAACCCCAGAAGAGCGGGAAGTCATTCTATGCGTTCCCTTCACCGCTTTAACCCTGCTCTCGAAAAATATGCACGGGGGCCGTGTGATGCTAGGTGCTCAGAATGTTCACTGGGAAGAGTCGGGTGCATATACGGGGGAAATTTCGGCCCCGATGCTGACAGAAATTGGGGTAAGATATGCGATCGTGGGTCACAGCGAACGCCGTCAATATTTTGGCGAAACTGACGAAACTGTAAATATGCGGTTGAGGGCGGCTCAACAGCATGGTTTAATTCCAATTTTGTGTGTGGGCGAAAGTCTGCGACAACGGGAAGAGGGTGAAGCAGAAACTCACATTGCTTTTCAGTTAGCAACGGATTTGATTGGTGTGGATCAGCAGAAGTTGGCGATCGCTTATGAACCGATTTGGGCGATCGGCACCGGTCGCACTTGCGAATCCACCGACGCTAATCGGATTATTGGCTTAATTCGCAGCAAACTAAATAATCCTGATGTGCCAATTCTTTACGGCGGTTCTGTCAAACCCGATAATATCGATGACATTATGGCTCAGCCAGAAATTGATGGGGTATTAGTCGGTGGAGCGAGTTTGGAACCTGCCAGTTTTGCTCGAATTGTCAATTACAAATAATTGGTAATTGGTAATTGGTAATGGCTAATGGCTAATGGCTAATTGCTAATTGCTAATGGCTAATGGCTAATTGCTAATTGCTAATTGCTAATTGCTAATTACCCATCTTCCTCATCTCCCCTATCTCCCCCGCTCCCCCGCTCCCCCGCTCCCCATCTCCCCCGCTCCCCATCTCCCCCGCCCCTCTGCTTTTTGGGTAGAATGACACAGCCTTGGGAGGGGGAGAGGGTTTCAAAATCGTCAAGCCTTGCTAGGAAAGACACAATCTATAAAAAAGCAAAACTTTTCAGTCACCAATCGCTAAATCGGCGATCGCGCTATAGACTGATGATTAAGGACTAGATAAAGTCTGGCAACTGGGAACAAGATAATTTCTTAACCTCCTATGGCTGAGCCTTTGATCGAACTGAAGGGAATTAGTAAGTCCTTTGGCAAGAATGTGGTTTTAGATGAAGTGGATCTAACAATTTATCGAGGAGAAGCTTTGGCTGCGATCGGCCCTTCGGGTACCGGAAAGTCAACAATCCTACGCATTATTGCAGGTTTGCTAGCACCGGATGCCGGTGAAGTTTACGTTCAGGGACAACGGCGGAAGGGATGGGTAGATGATGTCGCCGATCCGATTGGTATTGGGATGGTGTTTCAGCAGGCGGCTTTATTTGATTCGCTGAGTGTAGAGGAAAATGTTGGTTTTCTGCTTTACCAACACTCGAAACTACCGCGCCACAGGATTCGAGCATTGGTGGATGAAAAGCTGGAGATGGTTGGTTTGCCGGGAATTGGCGATCGCTACCCGGCTCAGCTATCGGGCGGGATGCGAAAACGGGTGAGTTTTGCCCGTGCGATTATGGCTAATCCTGATAATTCTAGAGACACGCCAGAAGTTTTGCTGTACGATGAGCCGACGGCGGGTTTAGACCCGATCGCTTCGACGATGATTGAGGATTTAATCCGCGACCTACAGGCGGCTCAGGGAGGGTGCAGCACTTATGTGATGGTAACTCACCAAGATAGCACTATCCGTCGCACTGCTGACCGCATTGTGTTTCTCTATCAAGGTAAGGTGCAATGGGAGGGAACTGTGAGCGATATTAATAAGACTGATAACTTGCTGATGCGGCAATTTTTTAGTGGGAGTGTGGCGGGCCCAATTCAAGCTGTTAACGGTTAATGGTTGACTATTAACTGTTAACCGTTAACTGTTAACAAGGGTGGTTAAAATGCGATCGCGAACGGTTAGAGAAGGCTCGGTTGGTTTTTTGATTCTGTTGGGACTGGGTTTGTTTGGGGGTCTAGTCCTCTGGCTGCGAGGATTACAGTTGGGAAACCGCAGCTATAACGTATTGGTTGAATTCCCTAATGTTCAGGGAATGCAGGTAGGGACACCAGTACGGTACAGAGGAGTCAGCGTGGGTAAAATTAGTGCGCTGAAACCGGGCCCAAATGGGGTCGAGGTGGTGCTAGAAATTGCTCCGGCGGATTTAGTGATTTCGCGGGATGTGCTAATTGAGGCGAATAAGTCTGGCTTGATTGGGGAAGCTGCGGTTGATATTACACCTTTGTCGCTTTTGCCAGATGCTGCGATCGCGGCTAATCCTCTGAGTAAGAACTGCCCAAATACGATTATCTGCAATAATTCGCGCCTCAAAGGTAATGCAGGCGCGAGTTTGGAAGAACTGATTCGCTCAGCATTGAACTTTACTAATCTCTACAATGACCCGGAGTTATTTGCTAATATTAAATCGATTTCAAAAAATACGGCGGTGGCTGCTCAAGATGCAGTTCAACTAACTCGTAATTTGTCTAGTTTAACTCAGTCGGCTAAAGTTGAATTGGGCACTTTGAGTCAATTGATTAAAACAGAAATCGGCGGTTTAAATCAGTTAGCACAGGAAGAATTTGGTAATTTAAATCAGTCTGTAGAGGGGAATTTAGGAGGGATTGCTACTGAAATCGGGAAGGTTTCAGCAACGGGGGATGCTTCGATTAGGGCGGTGACAGGAGCTGCTATCGAGTCAGCAAATTCTGTTAAGCAAGCAGCAAATCAGATTAATATAACCGCTAGTCAGGCTAATGCTCTGCTGACAACTAATCGTGCTATGCTTGTAACCACCTTGAATAATATTAATCAAACGAGCCAGGAACTGCGGGTAGCTGTGAGCAGTTTAAGTCCTATTGTTAACAGAATTGAGCAAGGGCAATTAATCAATAACTTGGAAGTTTTATCTGCAAATGCAGCTCAAGCTTCGGTGAATTTGCGGGATTTATCAACAACTGTGAATAATCCTACAAATTTGCTGGTATTACAACAAACTCTAGATTCAGCTCGTGTTACTTTTCAAAATATGCAAAAGATTACATCAGTTTTGGTTCCTTTTTCGCAGACGGTAACGACTAGCCCCGCAGTTGTAAATTCCCCTGTACTTTCAGAGTTTCCGCAGTTTAGTAAGAAGCCGAAATCCATGATTATTCCTTCTCAAACGGCAAAGGTAAGAGAATCTCCTGCTTCTGAAATTAAGTCTAATTTGGTCTCTCCTTAAGGGGGGAATCTAGGTAATATAGATGTTCTTGCTTCTAAATTATGTCGCGGACGATCGCTTACAGTCCTGCTTATACTCTGGTTCCTACTTACGAGTGTTTTAATCGGTGTACCTACTGTAATTTTCGCACCAATCCTGAGCAAAGTCCTTGGCTGACATTGGCGGCGGCGCAAAAGCAATTGCAAGGCCTTCAGGGGAAAGGAGTGATTGAAATTCTGATTCTCAGCGGTGAGGTACATCCGCTTTCGTCAAGGCGAAAAGCTTGGTTTGAGCGTATTTATGATTTGTGCGAACTTGCATTAAGTTTAGGATTTTTACCCCATACAAATGCTGGGCCATTGAGTTTTGAGGAGATGGCAAAATTAAAAGAGGTGAATGTGTCGATGGGGTTAATGTTAGAACAGTTAACACCGAATTTGTTACAATCTGTCCACTGCCATGCTCCTAGTAAAGTGCCTTCTCTACGGTTGCAACAGTTGCGATGGGCGGGGGAGTTAAGGATTCCATTTACTACTGGTTTGCTGCTAGGAATTGGGGAGAGTGAGGGGGATTGGCGGGAAACGCTGGCGGAGATCGCGCAGATTCAGAGTGATTATGGTAATATTCAAGAGGTTATCCTTCAACCTCATAGTGCTGGGAGCCAGCAAGGTTGGAAGGGTGCAAGTTTTAATCCTGAAAAGATGCCGGAAGTGGTGGCGATCGCGAAGTCGATTTTACCCTCAGAAATTACTCTGCAAATCCCGCCTAATTTAATTACAGAACCGCAGATATTACTGGCTTGTTTGGCAGCCGGTGCTAGGGATTTGGGGGGGATTGGGCCTCGCGATGAGGTTAATCCTGATTACGATCATCTGCAAGATCGGGCTTTAGAGGCGTTATTAGCAGTAGGGGGATGGCAATTGATACAACGCTTGCCAGTTTATCCTCAATATGATAGTTGGCTGTCATCGAGATTGCAAGTTGCCGTTCAGCAGTGGCGATCGACCAATGGGGATGGGGGAAGCAAAAATTATGGTTAGAAAAGTGGAAATTAGCGATCGCGTTGTGATATAGTTGATCTTGCGATCGACGGCGGCATAGCCAAGTGGTAAGGCAGAGGTCTGCAAAACCTCCACCCCCAGTTCAAATCTGGGTGCCGCCTTTATATGTTTACAGTAACAAATTATTTGTCACTGATAGAGGATGTTTATTGTGCCGATTTGGTTAGATGTGATTTCTGGGCGGTTGCGTGAGAAGGTGAAGGGGTAGAGTGCGATCGCTTACTCGTTTGCGTGTCGCAATTCGTAAGGCTCTATTTCCCATCCTCGCTGATTTGCCAAATAAGCTAAGCGTTCTCTAAGCTTTCTAAAAGGTGTTTGATTTCTATACTCTGGACTTGGCTCAATTTGTGCATGAGCCTGATTATTTTCAAAGGGTCGAGGTAAAACATCAATTTTGTAAATAAATTCTAGTTCGCCTTTAGAATTGTTCTGGATAACGCTATTTATTAGCCTCACATCTTTAGTGATTAAACTAACTACCGCGTCTTTTTCATCTTTTTGAGAATAGCAGGGGTTATTGTCGCATAAACCAGCCCTATCAACAGAGGGACACATCGCTTTATCAGCAAATGCTTGTGATGAGATGGTAGCCGTATTTTCTTCAATCTGATACAAGTTTCTATCAAAAAATATACATCTATATAAGACCTCTTCATCCCCTACAAAATCTTGTGTCATATCCCAATTGGTTTATCTTGAACTAGCTATCCACTGCCATAAATCTGTTAAATCCTCATCCAAACTGATTGAACCATCTTCCATCTCATTATCCATATCTGCACCCCAAACCTTTATATAGTCTATGACTTCCTCATAAACGTAGATTGTGATTTTTTTTTCTTGATTCCACCATTCCAAGACAATTTCATTCTCAAAACTAATGTTGAGCAGAGGATCGCACCACCACCAATTATTTTTTAATGCTACCGAATGTAATCGCTCGATAAGCCTTTCAGCCGTCTCAATCGTTTTAAGATAATTAGAACAAAGGCTTTCATAATCTTTTTCTAAGTTACCTACTAAAGAGGCTATGCGGGGAAATGAAGAATATTTATTAGAGTCCTTAGAAGACGGCTGACTACTTGAATTTATTGTCTCATGCCAGTGAATTCTTAAATCTACTGACGGCAAAAGTACATAATGTTGAGAGTCATTATTTCTGATATTCTCTAATTGAGAGACAGCTTGCTTTAAAGCATTTTCTGGTAAAAAGCTCAAGATAGATAGGCATTTCAAGAAGTTAATTATCCTCTGAGATGGTTGAGAATTGACTTCTACTTTAACTAATAAATCCAGTGCCAGATTATTTCCTCTTCTCAAAATAGGGGAAGTAGCCGAGATAATATCTTTGTAAGACTCTCTAATAATATAAGTTTGGCTGATTCTAGGTGCTGAAAGAACTGGTGATATCTCACTCAATTGATTGAGGTTCCATTGCGACGTGGAGTTCGTCTGTAATGCTCCACCGGAACAACTTTCCTCCCGTGCGGTTGAAGTTATCAAAGACATTCCAAATTTCTCCCTTATTTATTTTTGGTTCTACAAAAAAATCAGCATCAAACAAATAACCAGGTTCCTGAATATTACCTTGGGAGGGGCCTTGTGATATGACTAAACCATGATTAAAATTAACTTTACCTACTTCTAGTTCAATTTCCAAATTCTTAACTAAAGTCCGAATCGAACCAGATAATTCACTACTGTGTAATTCAGAAGCAATTTGCGGACTAATTAATGCTGACCAAGGTTTATCCTCCTCCATTTTTAATTTTGAGCGAAGTATCAAATCTTTATACCTTAACCCTAATCTTACGTAAAAAGAGGGATTATATATCTCTTCAAAAACATTAATGATTTTGATGAATTTTTCTTTAAAGTCTTCATATCGCTTGTATTCAACCGTGCTTAAAGTTAGATTATCTCGGTTTAAAGAAAGCTGCCATTTTGAATTTTCAGAAATAAAATTATAAGTAGTATATTGTGAAACTTGCGAAACAAGCGAACCTATCTGTGGAACTAAACTAGCTATTTCAGGAGGAATATCCATAGATTGAGACTGCTTATAAATTGGGTAATCAAAACGAATTCTTTCCTGAAATTCAAAAGGCTCTTGATTATTAATTTTGAGGATTGTAGGAAAGCGTAGTTGTCCCACAACCTCTATTAAAGGAGTGTGTTTATAAATAACTCGTTGGTAGTCAGGTAGTTTCATGTCAAGGCTTAGCTACTCCATAAATCTATAATACCTTACTTATGTTCGCGATCGCCTCACCCTTAAAACCATAATGTTTTTGAGAATAGGCGATTTGTAGAACAACTGTACAATGACTTCCACCCTCATGTCCACAAGACCAGAATCTTAAACCTAGCCGCACAGTTGGGACACTCCGATAGCAACCTTAACCCATGCCGATCGCACCCCTGCATCCCTTTACACTGCCACTCAATCTTATGACAAGGGGACTCCGCATAACACGCCCCACACAACCGAATCGGTTCCAACTTCATCCCCTCCCAAGGAGGCGGTAACATTCGCCCGTTGCAACCGCCCCAAAAAATGACTTAAACTCTCACGCTCCAACGGTTCCACCCAAAACACCCAAGGCTGGATCTCGGCTTCCATCACTATGTACTCCCCAGTCTCCTCCCTCAAAGCCTTCAGCATCACCTTACTAGAAAGATTAGAAGTCACAGGTAACTGCAAAACCTTCTTTTCCCAAACCTCCACTGTCCGCTTAAACTCTTCCTCCGACAACTTGCCAAACCGATGTCAAAAACTGTTAAATCTCAAACCGCTAATCAGCGTGATTTTGAATTGCATCAAAACAGTTAACAGTTAACAGTTAACAGTTAACAAATTAAATTTTTAACTTTTGATTTTTAATTCATTTGTGAACTGGCAAAGTAAAATGAAAACAGCTCCCCGCTTGCTCTGTAGAATCCACCCAAATTTGCCCATAGTGAGCTCGGACAATACGCTGGCAAAGAGCAAGACCAATGCCGTAACCATCCTTTAATTCATCTCGCTGAAGTCGGAAGCGGTCTTCAAAAATACTGCGGCAATTTTCCTCTGGAATTCCAGGCCCATTATCGCAAATACTAAATTGAACTTTGTAAGCTGTCCGGTGCAAAATTGAGATATTAATAGTTCCCTGTTCTGGCGTATACTTAACAGCATTATCCAACAAATTCATCATTACTTGCCGCAAGCGTTCCGGGTCGGCATAAACGCAGGGTAAGTCAGTAGGAATGTCAGTTTCTAAGTGCAGGGATTTAGCTTGAAATCGGTTTTGTAACTGAGCGATGATATCCTCACACAGAGGTCTTAGTTCTAGCTTTTGAGGTTTAATGTGAAATTCAGCATTCGTACCTCTAGCAGCTTGTAAGATATCCGTGATCATCCGGTCTATAGTTCGGATTTGATGGCGGGCCTGTTTGATTAAATGAGCTGTGAGAGTAGGCGTTACCGCAGGTAAGTTATTTTCCTTTTGCTTATGAGTTGATTCTAAAGTTTCCAGGGCCAAGGAAGCCGCCGTTAAGGGATTCCGCAGGTCATGGGCAAGCATCGCAATGATCCGGTCTTTCAACTGCAACTGCTCTTGCAGGTGTTCTTTATCCTGCTTGAGGCGAAAAACTTCGTCCGTGAGTTGCATCAGTTCCGCAGCAGCAGCGATGGAATGGATAGAGGTTTTAGACTCCTTGGTTTCCCTATTGCTGAGTTCCGACTGTTCGTCACTCCAGTGTTCTTGGACTGAACGCTGCCAACGAGGCCACCAGTGTTCTAATTGGGCAATTAGATCGCTACCAGCAAGGGTTTGGCGGGGTTCGGGATGAATTTTCAGCAAACAGGGAGTTGCCATCAGCTTAAAGTGTTCAGCCAAATAAGGCTGTTCCCCCACATCGATGACTTGGAGTTCAAAGGCAAACTCTGTCTTCAAGTTTTCCAGGGACTTGCGGAGGAGGCGAATCTGTTCGCGGGAACCGGGACGTTTGTCCACAAATAGTAGAAGTTGTAGAAATGCCTCAGAGCAGGCAGGCTTTCCGGTAGAGCCGGGATTGCTGTCTCCTGAGACTCCGCGATGTTCCGCGTTGAAGCTTGGTCTCGGATGAAAATATTTAACCATTGCCGAGGATAGTGATTTCACTTCTACTCTAATTTAATATCTTCTTTAGATTTATGTTATTGTGCCGAAGGTTTCAAATAAGGGTGGGCGAGTGAAATTTTTGATCTGGCAAAAAAATAAACCGTTGGAGGTGGTAGTTTGGGCTGCGATCGCTTTTTTTGCCGCCTGTCTGCTTCTGACTCTCCATCGCTACTATAGTTTTTACGCCGATTACGACCAAGGTATTTTTAATCAAGTTTTCTGGAATGGCACTCATGGGCGGATGTTTGAGAGTTCTCTTTCTTCGGCTCTGTCTACCAATGTCGTTCATAATGACCAACTGCCAGAAGTATTTTACTATCGGCTGGGGCAGCACTTCACTCCGGCTTTGATGGTCTGGCTGCCTATTTATGCTCTATTTCCCTCGCCTGTGACGCTGACGGTTTTGCAGGTAACGCTAGTGACGGCGGCGGGTTTGGTGCTCTATGCTCTGGCTAGACATTATCTCGAACCTCAATTATCTGCGGCGATCGCGATTAGTTTTTATGGTGCTAATGCTGTCATTGGCCCGACTTTGGGCAATTTTCACGATATTTGCCAAATTCCGCTTTATGTCTTTAGCTTGCTACTGGCAATGGAGAAGCGTAAGTGGCCGATATTTGGCATTTTAGCAGTCTTGATTTTAGCCGTGCGGGAGGATTCAGGAATTATCCTGTTTGGCGTTGGATTTTACATGATTTTGAGCCGCCGCTACCCTCGCACTGGTTTAGTTGTCTGTGCTTTGAGTTTTGGTTATATCGTTGTCCTCACTAACCTGATCATGCCTCTGTTTTCTGCTGATATTTCCCAGCGGTTTATGATCGAGCGTTTTGGTCAGTATACCGAAGGTGATGAAGCTTCTACTCTACAGATTCTCTGGGGAATGGTCAGTAACCCTTTGCGGTTGCTAGGGGAACTGTTTACGCCGTTTTGGGGAACGCTGAAGTATTTACTCGGTCAGTGGTTGCCTTTGGCCTTTGTGCCTGCGGTAGCACCTGCTTCTTGGGCGATCGCAGGATTTCCCCTGCTCAAGTTATTTTTAGGTAAGGGAGTATCCGTACTAGCGATCAACATTCGCTATGCGATGACAGTCGTTCCCGGCCTATTTTACGGCGTAATTCTATGGTGGGCCGAGAGGGGGGGAGGAGAGATGGGGAAGATGGGGAGGATGGGGAGGATGGGGGAGGTAGGGAAGACAAAAGAAGGTAGAGAGGATAGGGAAGGTAGGGAGAATTTAACTTCCTCATCTCCCCCATCTCCCTCATCTCCCTCATCTCCCTCATCTTTAAGATTTCAGCGCTTTTGGGCATTTTGCATCTGTTTATCGCTGTTTTTTACCTTCACTTCTAATCCCAATCGGACTTTTTCTTTTATTTTGCCAGATGCGATCGATCCCTTGGTATATGTCTCTTTGACTCGCCAATGGCAGCACGTCAGCCAAATGCGATCGCTCTTAAATCGGATTCCATCAGATGCCAGCGTAGCTGCGACTAATTATATCGTGCCGCATTTGTCTAGCCGCCGGGAAATTCTCAGGCTGCCGATGTTGGAATTGCGAAATGATGCGCGAGAAGTGGTCAAGATGGAATATTTAATTGCTGACCTTTGGCACTTGCAGCAGTATCAAGTAGCGTTTAAACGGGAAAGAGGACAATTGCGTGCGATCGCGCCTATAATCGAGCAGCTTTCTAGTTCTGGAGAGTATGGAATTGTTGGCTTTCAAGATGGGGTAATTTTAATGCAAAAAGGTGCTGTTTCTGAACCTAATTCTGTAACTAAATGGAAAGCTTTTCGTCAACAAATAGAACCCATCTTACAATGAGGGGCTAGGGGCTAGGGACTAGGGACTACGATGCTTACGGCTAGGGGAAGAAGGGGAAGGCAGATAGTTCGGCGATTGAAATCGCTACTACACAAACGAAGTCCGCCTACGCGGACTTAAAGAATAAAGGGGTATTTAAGGTAGATTTAGTATTATATCCAAATTACGGTAAAATGGAATAAGTACAGTTAGCAATTATAGCAGTTGCCAAGGCAGTTAAGACATTCTAAATTTAAAACCCTGATTCTAAACCCTTCTTCCGTCTTCCCTAGCCCCTAGCCCCTCTTAAACCGCCTTGGCGGTTGCTATAACTCTTTTTGCAGTTATCGCAATGACCACAACGCAGAGATTTAGCTGCTTCTTCAAAGCCAAAAGCTTGTAACAAAAATTGCCATCGACACTGACGAGTTGTAAGATACTGAGACATTTGTTGTGCTGCTGTGCGATTGAGTTGTTCGCCAGAGAGCGATCGCGCCGATTTATTGATACTGTAGTTGAAGGGATCTCGCCAATTAAGCTGACCTGAACTGTGCAAAACTGATAAAGCGATCGCGCCTTCTGGAAATTTGCGAGAAATTGCTTCAACGTCCCCTTGTAATGGCAGTTTTTTGGCTAATTTTTGAGCTGTCTGATATTGCGATCGCAATTTATCTTCAAAAAATTCTCGCCGCTGCTTATCTTCGGGATATAACCAACCTGTGGGCTCGCTTATTAATGTTAATGCTTCCGCTGGTTTACCATCACGCCCCGCCCGTCCGACTTCTTGAATATACTCTGATAATAGCAGTGGCGCTTGAAAATGTACAACCCATCTAACATTAGATTTATTAATCCCCATCCCAAATGCTGACGTGCAGACAACAAATTGGATATCTCCATTTAACCAAGCTTTTTCTATTTCCCTTCGTTCTTCTGCACTCAATCCAGCATGGTATGCTGCTGTTATATAATCTTCATCTTCCAGCCATGCTGCTAAGCTTTCGCTATCTTTCCTAGTCCGAACATAGATTAATCCAGCTTGTTTTTTTCTAGCGTTAATAAACTTTAATAACTGTTGTCGCCTTCCTCTCGGTGTCCAAACTATTTGAACGCGCAAATTCAGATTTTCGCGATAGGGATTGAGCAGAAATTTTTCTGGTTTTTGTAGTTGTAAAACCTTCTGAATTGTCTGCTGAGTTTGGTGATCGGCCGTAGCAGTAAAAGCTGCAACTGCAATTTTACTTCCCATTGGCTTAGATTTTAGCAAAGTAGAGCGCACAGTCCCCAAACGCTGATAAGCTGGTCTGAAAGTTTCGCCCCATTGCACTAAACAATGAGCTTCATCTAATATTAAACCATTAATTTGAATCTGCGGCTGGCTGATACTTTCCCAGACTGGTTTACTGAGTAATGTCTCTGGGGATAAATACAGCAATCTTAACTGATTTTGCTGTATTTGTTGCAATGTTTTCTTCCGCTGCTGTGCAGGTAATTGACTGTGAATTAATCCAGCGGGGAGATAGCGCTCGCGCAATTCTTGTACTTGATTTTCCATCAATGCCACCAGCGGCGATACTACTAATGTTAAACCAGTTTGTAGCAAGGCTGGCAGTTGAAAACAAATAGATTTACCGCCACCTGTAGGCATGATAATTAGGGCATCTTTTCCTGATAGTAGGCTGTGGATAATTTCACCTTGAGGTGGTCTAAAATCTTCGTAGCCCCAGATACTTTGGAAGGCGGCGCGAGCCCGATCTAAATGTGCTTGTTCTGGATAATCTTTCATTTATACTTCGGGAAAAAATCTAAATATAGCAATTATACTGAAGATTGCTTCATTATTGGTATTATTTTATGTCATCACGAACGAAGCGAAGCAATAGCAAAGCATTGAGATTGCTTCGCTTCGCTCGTGATGACATAGTTATCTTCGGAATGAGATAATGACGTTTAAGTTGAGCGTTAAACTTAATTTTATTGACTGAACCATAGCTTATGTGGTATTATAGAAATTCTAAAATGATTTGTAAATCTTTTTTCTGCATTCTACTTAAAATCTTAGAATAAATTAGAAAAAAATGCGCTTAGAAATTCTCTGGAATCAGGTGCTTGAACGTCTCCAGGTACAACTAAGCCGACCTACCTTTGAGACATGGATTAAAACTGCCAGTCCTGAGCAACTGGAAAATAACTGTTTGATTATCCGCACCCCTAACCCTTTTGCTCGCAATTGGTTGCAGAAATATTACATTAAAACAATTGCTCAAGTAGTCGAGGATATCCTCGGTCATTCCGTTGATATCTACCTGACAACCCTGAACGGAGATGAGACTACTAACAATGGTTCAGAACTAATTTGGCCATCTCCCGATATTCCAGAAAGTCACTCTCACCAACAGCCTAAACCTGCTAACTTAAATCCAAAATATATATTTGCCCGTTTTGTTGTCGGTTCAAATAATCGCATGGCTCACGCTGCTTCTCTGGCAGTGGCGGAGTCTCCAGGGCGAGAATTTAACCCGCTATTTCTGTGCGGTGGCGTGGGTTTGGGGAAAACTCACCTGATGCAAGCTATCGGTCATTATCGCCTGGAAATTGACCCCGATGCTAAAATCTTTTATGTCTCAACTGAGAAATTTACTAACGATTTGATCGCTGCAATTCGTAAAGATAGTATGCAAAGTTTCCGCGATAATTACCGAGCCGCAGATGTGCTTTTAGTAGATGATATCCAATTTATAGAAGGCAAGGAATACACCCAAGAAGAATTTTTTCACACATTTAATACTTTACACGAAGCGGGTAAACAAATAGTTTTAGCTTCAGACCGTCCGCCTAATCAAATTCCCCGTTTGCAAGAACGCCTTTGTTCCCGGTTTTCAATGGGGTTAATTGCAGATATTCAATTGCCTGATTTAGAGACACGGATGGCGATTTTACAAAAAAAAGCTGAGTATGAAAATATGCGGCTCCCGCGAGATGTAATTGAATATATCGCTTCTAGTTATAAGTCAAATATTCGGGAATTAGAGGGAGCTTTGATTCGGGCTGTGGCTTATCTTTCGATTACGGGTTTGCCGATGACTGTGGAGAATCTGGCCCCAATTTTAAACCCTCAAACTGAGAGATTGGAGGCTTCCCCGGATGCGATCCTGACAGCAGTAGGGGATGTATTTGACCTTTCAGTTGAGGAGTTGAAAGGCAATTCTAGACGCAGAGAAATTAGCCTTGCTCGTCAAGTGGGGATGTATTTGATGCGACAACATACGGATTTGAGTTTACCTAAAATTGGTGAGGTTTTTGGGGGTAAGGATCACACGACGGTGCTTTACAGTTGCGATAAGATTGCTCAATTGCGGAATACTGACCCGAATTTATCTCAAACTTTACGTCAGTTAGGCGATCGCATCAATGCTGTTAGCCGATCGCAAAATTAATTGAAGCCATCTACCGCTACTGTGGAAAAACCTGTGGATAATCTGTGGAAAATTTGACTAAATCTGGGGAAAAAATTACTAGGACTTAGGTATAGCTAGGTACTAGGGCGTGTTTTCTGGCCTCGTTGTATCCTGAAAGTATCCTGAAAATAGCGATCGCAGACAGGGAGTTTTGCCAACATTCCCACCCCTGAAGGGGATGCAGGGCTGTTTCATTCTAAATTCTTTGACCTCACCCCCCAAACCACCTAACCGCCTTGGCGGTTGCCATATTTGCAATTATGAATACTTCAGTTTCTCTCTGTCAGCCTTGGTCATTTCCCTACTGTCCCGCCCCTCCAAACTGGACGCTAAATTGGCGATCGCTTCAAGCAGAGTTTGAGTGGTTGCAGTCTCTGGAAAATTGCCCCCAAGATCCTCAATATCACGCCGAAGGCGATGTTTTAACCCACACTCGCCTGGTTTGCGAGGCACTGATCTCCTTGTCCCAATGGCGAGAATTACCACCCATCCAGCAGTCAGTTGTATTTGCAGCCGCCTTGCTGCACGATGTGGCAAAGCCTGACGCAACAACCATTGAAGCCGATGGCAGCATCACTTCTAAGGGGCACGTCTTACAAGGGGCAAAAATGGCACGGCAGTTGCTTTGGCGTGCCAGAGTACCCTTTGAACAGCGAGAGGCGATAGTTGGTTTAGTGAGGTATGGCAGTTTACCCCTATGGTTTTGGGATAAGCCAAATCCTCAGCAAGCAACGATCGCAGCCAGCCAACTGATTCGGTGCGACTTGCTAGCACTATTAGCAGAAGCGGATGTTCGGGGCCGTGAGTGTAGCGATCGCCCTCAACTTTTAGAACGGATTGAATTTTTCCGGGAATTTTGCCAAGAAAATGACTGCTTCGATCGCCCCCGCCAATTTCCCTCAGATTATAGTCGATTTATCTACTTCCAAAAAGAAGATCGCAATCTCAATTATACAGCATTTGACGATACCCAATTTGAAGTAGTTTTAATGTCAGGATTGCCGGGAGCCGGTAAAGATTATTGGATTCAGGAACACCTACCAGACTGGCCTGTAATTTCCCTAGACGCAATCCGAAAAGTCTTAAAAGTTTCCCCAGAAGACGACCAAGGAGTTGTTGTCAATCAAGCGAAAGCAGCCGCTAAAGAGTATCTGAGAGCCAGAAAATCTTTTGTTTGGAATGCGACGAATACAACTCGGCAAATGCGCTCATCTCTGATTCGATTATTTGCTAATTATCAGGCACGAATTCGCATTGTTTATTTAGAAGTTCCTTGCGAAGAATTGCTGCGGCGAAACCTTTCTCGCTCGGCCAGAGTACCTGAAGCTGTGATTTTGAAGTTGAGCGATCGCTTAGATATACCCAATATCACGGAAGCTCACAGAGTAGATTGGGTTGTACAAAGCTAATAAGTAGAAGGAAGAAGGAAGAAGGATTTAGTTATCTAGGAGAGAAGGAAGAATGTTTATACAGTCAGCTTTTTAGCCATCCTTATCTTATGTTTAATTAGGTGGATTTACTTACCCAGGACTTACGCAAAAAAACCCGGTTTCTTTGAAAAATCATCGATTTTTTCGATAGATATTGACGCAGAAACCGGGTTTTTGGCCTCGCGTGCGTAAGTCCTGTTACCAATTCTCCAAGTTATTGAGACAATCTGCATTGTTGAGTTAACTTCAGAAGATCGACCTGCCTCCTCCTGCCTCTACTATTGCATAACTTTGGAGAATTGGTATAACCCCTCTTTTCTCACTTCGAGCAGAGAAAAAGGCTTTCGCCTTGCGATCGCGGGATTTTAGCCATTCTCAATAATTTATGCAACGCTCGGCGAAAGCCTTACAAACCAGTAATTCCAGAAAATTCTCTCCCCGTAGTGACAAAAGAGGGATAACTTCTAACTTTCTAAAAAGGGATCGGATCGTAATCAGGGCCCTCACCTTCCTCAGAAGGAATCGGTTCAATTGAGGGAGAATTTGGAGATTGATATCCTGATGGATTGGATTCCCAATTTTCGGTTCCACTAGACTGATTAGCCGTAGTAGAAACAGGGTTTTGACCTCGATTGCGCGAACCTAGAGATACGACATTACTAGGAGCAGAAACAGGTGCATTTGTAGGAACTTTAGTCTGCTCTGTGTGGGATATATTGGCTGTTGAAAAGGATGTCATCTCCGCTGCTCCGAGACTATAAATCTGCTCAGCGGTTAATTCAGCGCGTTTTTCCTTAAATCCTTCCGGTTTTCGCTCAATCGTGTTCATATTCAGGCGACCTTTAATAATAATGCGATCGCCTTGGTGATAATTGCCGTGAATTTCTTGAGCCAAATTTCCCCATCCTATAACCTTCAAAGTTGATGGGGGATCTTCAGGCCGACTACCTGGAAACTGCACAAGCATTTCAGCTATTTGAGTTTGATTATCAGGGGTGTAGCGGAGTTGCGGTGCTTGAACGATCTCCGCCATCAAAATACAGCTATTCATCAGTTGGTAATTGGTAATTGGTAATTGGTGATTGGTAATTGGTGATTGGTGATTGGTAATTGGTAATTGGTAATTGATAATTGATAATTGATAATTGGTGATTGGTAATTGGTGATTGGTAAGAACTAACACCAACAAACAACAAAAAATAAACCACGCAACTAACTAACAACGATTAACAACTAACAACTAACAACTAACAATTAACAATTTCTGCTTGGCTAACAAAATCGTAAACCAGATTGCGGTACTCCCTCAAACTTTGAGCCACCCAATCGCGGTCATTACTGTTAGCAAAGATATGTACAAGAGGTTCGCTAGCATCCGGTAGAACTAATACCCAATTGTCATCATGGTAACTAAAAATCTTCACTCCATCCACTAATTCTAAATTATCCGGTGAGTGAGATTCTACCAGATAGCGCATCAGCGCTCCCTTCACCGTCCAAGGACAGCGGACACTGTAACTGTCGTGAGTCACATTGGGGAGTTGAGCCTTAATCTGTCCGAGCGATCGCTCTTGAATCGTCATCATCTCAATTACTTTAGCAACACAGAACATCCCATCAAAGCCGGGATGCAGTTGTGGGAAAATAAAACCGATATTGGCACTGCCACCCAAAACCACATTCGGATTTGTGTGAGCCGCCTCCATCAGCGCCGTCGGATTTGCCTTAGTACGAATCACATTACCGTGATGGCGACGAGCGATCTCTTCCACCGCCGAAGAAGTATGAACAGGTACTACTACCGTACATCTCGGATGAGCAGTCAGCATCAGATGTACCATCAGCGCCGTCAACATTTCTCCTCGAATGGCAATACCAGATTCATCAACTAAAATTAGCTGTTCCCCATTTGCAGATACCTGCACTCCAAAGTTAGCATTGAGAGCCTTGACCACGCGACCGAGTTGATCTAGCAAATGCTCTTTTTCTTCCTCTGGGAGGGATGTCTGCTTCAGGCTGGCATTGAGTACCACCGCATCGCAGCCAAACTTAGCTAGGAGTTGGGGTAAAATCGCGCCAGAGACAGCGTAAGCATAGTCAATCACCACCTTAGAATTACTGTAGCGAATTGCTTCAACATTCATCTGCCTTTCAAACCTGCGGCTATAAACATCTAGCGCTTGGTTGAAGTAGACCATATCTCCAATTTCAGGAATTTGTGCCCGCCGCAAATCTTCCTTAAAATAAGCTCCTTCTATTTTTTTCTCAATGGCTTTTGTGATATTGATTCCTTTTGAGTCAAAAAATTCTATTAAAATATTATCAGCTCGATCTGGGGAAAGTCGAACGTGAATCCCCCCCACAATTGATAGTGTGGGTACGACGGCGCGAGTAATCGGAATCGCGCTCGCTTCTAAATTCATCACATTAATGCCTACAGACATTAAACCTGCAATAAAAGACCTAGAAACCATGCGAGAGATGCTACGTTGATCGCGGGAAACCAACACTGAGGCTCCGGGTTTTAAGGTAGAGCCGTAAGCTGCTCCCAATTTAACTGCAAATTCTGGAGTAATATCAACGTTGGCTAATCCCTGCACACCTCGCTGTCCGAAGAGATTGCGCTTGGCTTGGTCTCCCCAAATCAAGTTATTATTCAACTGAGCTCCCGATTCTATTTTTTTACTCGGCCACACCCGAACGCTAGGACTGACTTGAGCTTCTTCCCCTACAGTACACAAAGAACCGACTACAGCACCTTCCAAGACGTGAGCGCGGCGATCGACGCGGGTTCCTCGACAAATCACGCAGGCCCGCAGGTGAACGTCTTCGCCAATAATTGCGCCGTTCCAGATAATGGGACGTTTGAGGTTGGCATCAGCACCGACAGTTACGTTGTCTCCAATTGCGGTGCCGGCGGCAATTTTGACTCTGGGCCCGATGCGGCAGTTATTACCAACGATCGCAGGTGTCTCTATAATCGCAGTTTCGTCAATAAAAGTGTTTTGACCTACCCAAAGTCCCGGCTTTTGTTCGTAATAAGGAAATTCTAGTTTCACCTTTCCGCGCAGTGCGTCATACTGAGCTTCCCGGTAAATATCGAGTTGACCAATATCGCACCAGTAACCAGAGGCGACGTAGCCGTACATCGGCTCATTTTTTTCTAGCAGCAATGGGAATAAGTCTTTCGAGAAGTCACTTTCTGCATTAGCTGGCAGGTAATCTAAAACTTCTGGTTCTAAGATATAAGCGCCCGTGTTGACTGTATCTGAGAAAACTTCGCTGGTGGAGGGTTTTTCTAGGAACCTGCGGATGCGATAGTTTTCATCAGTAATCACCACACCGAATTCCATCGGGTCAGGAACGCGAGTTAAAATCAGGGTAGCTTTTGATTTCATGCTGCGGTGAAAGTTCAGAGCTGCCGTTAAGTCGAAGTCTGTGATGCTGTCGCCGCTAATTACCAAGAAAGTGCGATCGAGAAGTTCAGCAATATTTTTAACACAACCAGCCGTGCCGAGGGGTTGGTCTTCCTCAACGGCATAAGTCATCTGTACGCCAAAGTCACTACCGTCTGAAAAGTGATCGCGCATCACGTCAGGGAGGTAGTGCAGCGTCGCAATAATTTCTGTAATGTGATGCCGCCGTAGCAAATTGACGATATGTTCAGCAATGGGGCGGTTGACAATGGGTACCATCGGTTTTGGTAGATCGCACGTCAGCGGTCTAAGCCGTGTTCCCGATCCTCCGGCCATCAGCACTGCTCGCATAAGTCCTCCTTGCAAAGTTAAGGGTTTCAGGTCATTGTCTAGTAGGAATTCTTGCCTGATCGAACTTATCAGCCTTTAGCTATAAGCCTTCAGCTTGATGATCTGCGAGTATCAAAAATCTAGTGTAGCGATTTGTTCCTGCTCAAGGGCGATCGCCTGATTGCGGAAGTGATTGAAGGAATCAAGCTTTTTTGAGCTTGTTATTTTTTAGTCTTTGGCGATCGCTTTCTTTGGTAAGGTGCAACCCTTACTAGCAAATATAAGCTAAGACTGGTGACAAATGTTACATTACATTATTATAGGCTGTACAGGGGAAAAAAAGTTATAAGTGAAGTGTTAAGTCCTCAAGAATTTTGTAGGCAAGCCGAGGGCGCTGTTGGCTAGAATTGACAAGGGTAGCGCAATGAAGAAGTTTATCCAATCCGATCGGTTATTTAGGGGTTTAGTTGATGAGTACGTTAATTAGCTTGGCGTTGCTAGTCATTTACGGCGGCGGTATGTGGAAGTTCTGGCAGGGGTTTGAGCGGACACCCTTCGACAGGAGCTTTTCAAATCGGCTCAAGCTGTCGTTGCTGTGGCCAGCTTTAATTTTCAATAAATCCTATCGTCAGAACTTTACGAAGGCTCTCAAGGGTTCTCCTAAAAGGTATTGATTGATGTCTAAAAAGCTCGACCGTGCTAGTACAAGTCCACAATCAGAAGGCGATCGCTCTTGGTTTTCTAGTGGCCATCCTGAAAGTTGGCAGGCTCTACTTTCTCAAGTCTCCTCTCGTTTCGATCGCGAATATCGAGGAGAAAATTTCGCTCTACCCGAAGAAGTGGAGGCGATGCCAATTTTTCGGGACTTGGCAGCAGGTACTCTGTTAGCTAAGGTGGCTTCTCCTTTTTGGGAAATTGCCAAACCCCAGAAAAATCAGCGCTGTTTGGATATTGGCTGTGGGGTCAGCTTTTTGGTTTATCCTTGGCGAGACTGGGAAGCCTTTTTTTACGGACAAGATAGCAGCACAGTAGCGCGAGATGCCTTAAATGCTCGCGGGCCCCAGCTAAATTCTAAGCTGTTTAAAGGCGTGCAGTTGGGGCCAGCTCACCGTTTGAATTACGAAGAAAATCAGTTCGATTTGTGCTTCGCGACGGGGTTTAGCTGTTATTTTCCCTTAGATTACTGGGAGGTGGTAATGGGGGAAGTCAAGCGAGTTTTGAAACCGGAAGGTTATTTTGTCTTTGATATTCTCAACCCTGATGCGCCTCTGGCCGAGGATTGGGCAATTTTGGAAACTTATCGAGGAGCTGAGGTATTTTTAGAAGCGATCGCTGATTGGGAAAAATTGATTAAATCTACTGGTGCGAAGGTAGTTAAAAAGAGAAACGGCGAGTTATTTAACCTCTATAAAGTGCAATTTTGAAAAGATATAAATGTTAACTGTTAACGGTTAACTGTTAACGGTTAACTATTAATTGTTAATTGTTAATTGTTAAGACCCTGGGGGGGTGACAACCCGCCCGAAACCCTTATGGGGTAAAGATTGAACCCAGTTGTGATAAAAAAAGATAGGCAGCCGAATTGTTACACGCACTTCCTATCAAAAAAATGTTACCAACATTCTACCAGACCCACTTACAACAATAACTGACGCACGCTCAGTTTCTTCTACTGACAATTTTACTTAAGCTGTTACAATCAGAGAAACAAGTAAAACTCGATCAACTCGCAGGGGTATTTCCCTATCCAATTAAAGCCGAAAGTCGTCGTCGCAAGCTACAACGATTTCTCAACTTACCTCAACTAACGATCGCATTGATTTGGTTCCCTTTGAACGTCGCTTTTATCAACAGGGTATACAGGCTGCAACCCTTATTCATTCTAGCTTGTAGCCCTCTTTGTCACCCTCCCAGGGGAAAATGGCTACAATCTTCATAACATTTTATTTAGGCGTGTTATGCCTGAAGGGGAGACAAGAAAGACTAAAAAGCAGACTGGATAAGGCTTGTGACCCTTCGACCTCGCTGATAATATCGGCGTTTTTGAGGGGAAAGTGACACTAACTCCTCAACTTCTTTGGCAAAAATATCGAGAGAATCTAACCAATCTTGCCCGTGTAAACCCAGGTAAAAACGGCTATGTCTTCGATTTTGACGTTTGGCTTCTTTTGGTCTGCCTACATAATTAGCTACCCCTTTACCTTGCAAATTATCGCCCGCTAAAGTTGCTTGGGTATAGGCAAATGTTATTAAAAGAAGTAGAGATAATAGTCGTTTTCCTTCAAGTTGAGTTGCCTCCAAATTGTAACCACCTTTTTTAAAGTCTCTAAACATTTCTTCAATTCCCATTCGCTTCTTATAAGCAGAAACTACTTGAGACAAGCTGTTCATATTGGTTAATAAAAACCAAGGTTCTTTAGTTTTCTTGCCATGATAAGTTTTTTTCCATTTTGCTACAATATTAAAGTCTCCAAATCCTTTGCTTTTTGTTACCTTAACACCCTCAAAGTAGAGAGATATTCCTGGTTTTAATCCCAAATCTTTTAACGTCTTCCATTCTCCTTTTTCTTGGAAATATTCATGCTTTTACTTTCAAAGATAAGAACCTTTGGAGTCTTTTTCTACGGCTGTCATATTTTATGGTTAAAGGTAATCTATTTGCTAGACTTTCTAAGCGCACCCATTTATGAATTTGAAGAAGATTTATCAAGATGCTAAACATTAATAATTCGGAGGGACTTAGATATAATGCTAGATAAGTTTGGTATAATGGGAGCATATTTTTCATTTCTTAATAAGATAGGTCTTGTTGACAATGCTGACCTATCTTTTTTTATTTTACACGGTTGTGTACCTTGTCAGTTAAGGCTTTCAGTCCTCATTGTCCCCCCTTCAGCCATTTTCCCCCTAATAATACCAACTCCTCCAAACTGAAAAACAAAAGTATAAAAATCTTTACCTCCTCAAAATTCTAAATTTCTGCGATCGCCTTGAAAGTAATTCACTCAGCTTTTGCTGTTTCTTGGAGTAAAAAAATTAAAGTTCCCGCTTAATTTGTTTTATAGTAATGGCTAAAGCCATTACTATGGAATTATAGCAACCGCCAAGGCGATTAGGATTATAGGGGCGAAGCATTATTTGAGATTTTCCATCCTACGCAAAGAAACCGGGTTTCTCTGAAAAATCCAAGCTTTCCAACGAGATATCTAGGAAGAAACCCGGTTTCTGGCCTCGGCTACTCCCCAAATTAGACTCAAATACAGACTTTTTAACCATTCCTGAAGACAAACAAAAATTCCTTATTCATTTAAGCCGGAGGCGCTATAGTTGCTTGAATTTCTAACCATTGTTTGTCACTTTCAATTAAACCATTCTGATTGGAAGGATTGCGTTCCATATAAATAGTTACTAAATCCTCAAGAAAAACCTCGTAAATTTCTTGAGGTATCCTAGAAGTTAAAGAAAGCCACTCTTTTTCAATATGTTGCTTTATTTCTATTTTGCTGTTATGCTTTAACGGTAGGGGAAAAACCTCTACTCTATTCGTACAAAATCCTACAGTTTGTAACATTTTTTTATAGTCAGCAGGCGAATAAAACTGATAATGAAAATTTTTTAATTCTTTCCACTTACTATGCAGGAGTAATTCTTGCAAAATAAAATGAAAGGAATTTTTAGAGCCTTCACCTATAAAAGTTAGTAAAATTTTCCCTTTAGGCTTGATAATTTCTTTAAACCTTGTCAGTACGGAGATATGTTCGGGGATATAATGAAGAGCTTCAAAAGAAACAATCACGTCAAATGATTTTTCAAATTCAAGGCTTCTCGCATCGCCTAATTGAAATTCTACATTCGGGTGATTTTCTCGATTAAACTTACTTTTAGCAAATTCTATAATTTCTGGAAAACAATCAAGACCAATAACATAACCTTGGGGCAAATATTTGGAAATTTCTACAGTTAGTCTCCCGTCTCCACATCCTACGTCTAGGATTTTTTCGTCACCTCGCAATTGGAGTTGTGATATTAAATCTTTTATCCGAAAATGAAAGGAATAAGGATTATTGTAGTAAGATTCTATAGAAGATGAATACATAGCTAAAAAATATCTATTCCCAATTTTTTGCTTACTTTCAATAATTTACACTATATCATGCCTAGTCGTCAAGCGGATATTGGCGCACTCATAAACCGACGCTCGCGGTCAGCCGCGTATGCGATGCAGGCTTTTAAATCTTCCCGTGTTAGATCGGGAAAGTAAATTTAGGTAATTCTACGGCTGTTATATTTCTTTTGATGCGATCGCCTGCACAACTGCTCCAATCCCAGTATGATAAATGCCTTCTATTATATCACGCTCAAGCTCAATTATATGCTGAAACTTTAAGCCAGCTAACTCAAGGCTTAAAGTTTCTTTAGATTGCATCACATCTACTGAATTTCCCCCGCCAGTACCATGCTTCAACTGATCGGGTGTATAAGCCTCAATCAGAAAAACACCGTTTGGCTTTAACCCGGCTACAACTTTTTTATGAAGTTGTTTTCTGACTGAAGAAGGCAATGGACAAAATATAGATACAATTCCATCCCATTGATTTTCGCCTAAATCATAATCTGCTAGATCGGCCTGAATAAACTCAATAACAACCCCATTATCTTCTGCCAACTTTCTAGCCTTATTCAAACCCACTAGAGATGCATCTACAGCAGTTACAGAGTAACCTTGTTTCGCCAGGAAAACAGCATTCCGCCCTTCTCCTTCAGCCAAGCTTAGAACTTTACCTTTGGGAATACTGCTGAAGTTCGCTTCCAAAAAATTGTTCGGGCTTGTGCCATATACGTACTCTTCTGCACTGTATCTTTCATCCCACATCTGTTTTCTCCAATTGTTGATATTGGCACATTTAATGCTAAAGAAATATAACTATATTATACAGAAATTTTCGGTATAATACCCCATAAATCAAATTTTATGGAGTACATCAAAATTTGAGCCTTTCAGGACTTACGCACCCAACCAAAGAAACCGGGTTTTTTGACGACAATACTTCGTTTTGATCCACAGATTCTCTCAAAAACCCGGTTTCTGGGACGACCTGTGTAAGTCCTACCTTTGCCTGATGCAGTCTCAAATTGTCTGGAGGCCTTAAAAAGCGATCGCACCCTTATCAAAGCGCGATCGCATTTCTCCTCATCTCAACTCTTTCAGACAGAATCCTTCTGCCTTTCTTGCATCTGCTGGCGATATTTAGCCGCCATTTCCTCAGCTTTTTCATAAACCAACTGAGGATTTTTTAACATATCGCCCGGTTCGGGTTCTAGTTGCTTAGTTGAAACTGAGATTCGACCCCTCACAGTATCCACATCCAGAATCATTACCTTCACTTCGTCATTAACTTTGAAAACGCTATCAGACGCATCAAAGGGAACGTGGGAAATTTCAGAAATGTGTAGCAAAGCCGGAACATCTCCGATATTGACCCATGCGCCGTAGGGCTTAAGTCCACGTATCTTACCGACAACAACATCGCCCACTTTCAGCTTTTTGATCATGGGTTCAAGCAAAGCACTGCGGTGACTTAGTGACAGGCGATCGCACTCTTCATCCACTTCCAAAAACTTGAGAGGAAGTTCTTCTCCTATCAAATCTTCTTTAGGTTTGTCGGTACAGATATGAGAACTGGGAATGAAGCCACGCAACCCTTCAATCTTTACCGATGCTCCGCCAGGATTCATAGCATAAACTGTGGCGTAAACTGTGACATTTTCTGCTTGCATTTGCCGCACTCGTTCCCAAGCTATGCGACGCTCAAGTTCTCGGATGGACAAGGAAAGTCTGGGATTATTTTCTGGGTCGCTATAGTCACGCACAACCGAAAATTGACGGGTTTCATTTAGCTGCAAAACCTGCTCTGGGGATTCCACTTCAACTATTGACATCTCCCGCAGCGGAATATAAGCAGCTATTTCAGAACCGAGGTCAATCAAAGCGCCTTCGGGTTCCAGCTTACACACAGTCCCGATTACAATTTCACCGAGACTGAAGCTATTTGATTTAGAGTTCACAAGACTATCGGGCTTAACAAGCGCCCGTTGCTGATATTTTTTGCTGATGATGCCGGCATCTAATATCAAATTAGCATGATTATTTCTATCCGTCAAGTTTTTGCTGTAATATAATTTATATTGAGAATAATTCCGCTATCTTGAGAGTCAATAAATCATCTAACTATTGAAAAAAACAAGCTGTCTATACTCTTCAGTTTTTATAAGCGTTCCATTTTGCTCATTTGACAACAAGTTTTGGTTTAATATTTCCTTAGCAATAGCTTCCACCACAGGCACGCAAACCGAGTTACCAATCTGCTTATAACTTTCCCCAACACTTGGATAAATTTTAAAATCTTCAGGAAAACCCATTACCCGATAACATTCCTTAAGCGTCATCTTTCTCACTATCTCTTTCTCAGGAAAATAGATAAAAAATCTACCAGAAGTTTCTTGCGATGGTATAGTTGGATGCACTCCATCTACCGAATAAATCCGATTAGGTTGCCGATGAACTCTCGATAAATGTTCAGTATTTGGCCTCACGCCAGTTTTCCAAGTTCCCTTATTTCTGTAACCCACAAATAACAACCCCGATATTTGCTTTTTTGGACTGTCAATTAAAGTGTATTTCGATCTATCCAAGATTTCAAAATCACCCTCTACATCTAGAAAATCTCGAAGTTTGGGCGGAAATTTAGTCTTCAACTTAGAAAATTTAAACTCTTTACCCTTAGTCCCGATAATAAATATCCTTTCTCGATGTTGCGGAAGTCCAAAGTTTTTAGCATTCAGAATTTTATAGTCCACATTGTATCCCAAATCTCGCAGACTAGCAAGAATTACCTTTAAAGTATTGCCGCGATCGTGATGGATTAAGTGTTTAACATTTTCGAGAACAACAACTTTAGGCTGCTTAACTTTGATAATTTGACAAATATCAAAAAACAAAGTACCTCTAGTATCTTCAAATCCTAGCTTTTTGCCACAAATACTAAAAGGTTGACAAGGAAATCCGGCTACTAAAACATCAAAATCTTCTATCTCATGGGGATTGACATCTTTAATATCACCAAAAGGAACCTCATTAAAATTATTGCTGTAAACTTCTCGGCAGTGTTTATCTACTTCACAGGAGAAAACGCATTCAAAACCTGCATTTTCAAAACCTTGTCTAAAACCTCCAATCCCCGCAAATAAATCTATAAATTTCATTTCAGCATTAAGACAAACTATTTCGCAATCTAATTATAACCGAACCTGTGCTTTTTGGATGACTTCTATAAATTCAGGAGTCAAACTTAAATTAATGGTTCCCGATTCAGTTTCTTCTAGGGAAACTGATAAGGTCTTTTTCATTATTACCCGCAAAATTTGATTAACTAATTTGGAATTATTAAACACTTCTGCTACATCGGGATCGAGCGTAATACTAATCGGAACATCTGCTAATCTATTAATATGATTTTGGGCAAATTCTCGATAATTTTCTACTGTTTCACTCAGCTTGGCAACACTATGCCATTCCTGGTTGTCTACACTATCTAACAACTTTTTTTCTTCTGGTTCTAAAGAATCCATGTTTTTAGTCTCCTAAATGTTTCTTGGTCATTTTTCGACTCGGAATAAGGGTTTTGAGGAAAATATGGGTATTATTTTCTACAAATGGCACTAGATAGAGCGATCGCCTACCTCTTTGAAGATACAAGGCGCGGATTTGCCTAGATAAATGAATCAAACAGAGATGATATCATTAATCTCCCAAACAAGCCCCATAACGAGATAAAATAGAAATAGTGAAAAAAATACAGCTATTGTTCAGCAATACGATCGCTCCCTGTCTTCAACTATGAGTTTAACCTTGGAAAATCTGACGGCAATTGATGACAACCTTTCCAAACGCCACATCGACCTCGACCCAGGCGGCTACTTCATCATCTATCTCAACTGTGAAGCTGGCTTAATTTGTGCCAAACATTTTACGAATATTATCGACGATCGCGGCCTCGCTGTCGATCCAGAAACAGGCAAACCCATCCCTGCACGCGGTAAGGTGGAACGTAATGAGGCCACCATTTTTACTGGTAGAACTGCTAAGGAACTTTGCGTTAAAATCTTTGAAGAAACCCGCCCCAGTCCGGTGACACAATTAGATCACGCAGCTTATCTAGGGCGGGAGTTTGTACGGGCAGAAATGGCTTTATTAAATGGTAAAGAGTATATTCAAGATTAGTTAAAACCTTGATACCAGAAGTATGTCACCATGGGAATTACTGTTGCCAGTACCAACAGTACAACTACAATGAGAGTGGCATTACCAGTATCAGTTTCTTCTGCTCTTTTGAATGTGCCTTCAACTTGAACGTTATCAACAACTTCAGGAGGGCCGGGATCGGGTTTGCCAGAGATTACTGCTGCAATGCGATCGCCTGCTGCTAAAAATGCCTCGTTGTATTTGTTACCTTGTCGTAGCGGTACTTGCACGGTTTCGTCAGCTACACTTTTAGCAATGTCATCGCTGAGGAGGGATTTAACACCTTCCCCTGTACGAATTGCCGTGTTATTGGTGACTGTATCGAGGACAAGTACAATTTGATTAGCTTGTGCTTCTGGGGTGGGAAACCATTTTTGAAACAGTTTCTCGGCGAAACTAGCGGCGGTTTCGCCGTAGTCGAAGCGGTGGATGGTAACGAATCTGACTTCCTTGCCAGTCTCCTTTTCGAGATTATCGAGGACGCTACTGATATTACCTTCGCTGATCCGGCTGAGGATTTCGCCTTTGTCGATCACCCAAGTGCGATCGCCTGGTGATAGATTGGGAATTTCGTAAACGCCAGTCGCCTGTGCGGGTAATGCTAGCATCTGAGTAGCAATAACAAAGAGTGCGATCGCTAGCATCAGCCGCTGGACGTATTTCTTGCAGTTGAAGACTTCGTGGAGGAGTTTTATCATTTGGTTGACCATTAAACTTACTTTTCCCCAAAAATACTATACAAACCGCCGTAAAATTCATCTTTAGAGAGGGCGATCTTTAAAATCAGCCCCGCAAGCAAACCGCAAGCGAAATTTTTTTCAGATTGCAACTATGGAACCGGCAGAAACGTACAAAGGTTGGATTATTCAATCCCAGAAAGTATTTTACGTCGAGACTTGGGATGCCAACGGCAACCACCACGTCGCCGTCCAAAATGCCAAAACTGAGGAGGAGGCGTTGGAACTTGCTAAAAAATGGATTGATCGATATGAGTCAAAACCTGCAAGAACGCCAATGGATGAACCCCGACCTTTTGGGGACATGATTGATATGCCGTTTTGAATCTCTTAGAGGGAAATTTTGCGCGATCGCTTTGACTCAGCGGGGGAGTGCGATCGCGTTTTTATGTAACGCAATTGTCTCAGGGGTAAAAAATTGTCTAAAATTATGATAATTTTAACTGTAAAGATTGTGGTCTGGATCTAGCCAGACAATATAAAAAATATTTTCACTAAAAAATCCATGTACCCTGCCGTATTCATTAGCAGATATTTGAAACTGGTAAGGCGTATTTACAAGCTGATCTTCATTAGGAAGACCAAAACCATTAGGTTCAGTTGTATCTTGCCAAACTATTCCATGACAGCGCAGACTTTTACTCTGATTATTAATAATTTCTTGTGCTTTCAATTGTGATAAATCGCGCAGCCTTTTCAACAGAGATGCTAGATATTTAGCATCTCTACCCCTAATTGAAAATTTATCTTTATCATCCTGATAATACAGGAAGGAAAAACTAATTCCTTCCGGTATTTTTACATCTTTGCGCTTGATGCTAGATAAGGAGGGCTGGCCACGTAGCTCTGCTTTTTTAGGTTTGTTCTTCGATGACACGGGTTTTGTAGTAGTCTCTCATTAATTCCTTCGTAATAATAGCATGACAAGGTTGATCTCTTGGCAAGTCGCCTCTCGCTTTAATCCAAGGATCTTCACGGCGTACCATCAATTCTAACTCATAAGCATCGAGAAAGAAATACTCGTCAGATAAGTCGTCTAAAAACTTTTGTACTTCCTCTGGAAACTCTGGTTTTTCGACTTCTTTCAGAATTGGCTTAAACCCAAATTGTTCTTTGTATTCGTAAAATAAAGCCGGGATAGTCGGCCCATGTACCCAAGCTTGAAAATCCTCATCAAAAAGGGGTGTATCTTCAAAGGCTAGATACCACGCTTGGGCATAATACAATAGTTTTTGTAGCTTTTGGTTGCTGAGGTAGGAGCCTACATCATTCGCGAACCAGATGTAGTAATCAGCGAGTTTGGAGAGTGTTGTCACTGGAGCTATGGTAGTCATAGAGCTAGACTAAATAAGTTTGATAATCTTAATGATAGCACAGAGCGATTTTAGATTTGAGTTACAATCCTTTGATATACTGCCTTAGTATAGGTGAAAGAGTATAAAGGTTTTCTGGTTTTTCAATGAAGCAACGCCGCGATAGAGATTGCACTGCATTTATTAAATCTGACGGTGAAATCATACTATTTTCTAGCAATTTTGCCAGGTTAACAGGCTCGTTTTCCCTAGCCAACAAGAACATAACTTGTTTTTCTATCTCCGATAATCGATTAAACTGTTGCTGTAAAACATCTTTCAAATCTTCGGGCAATAATGTGGTATGATTTTGTAATAACTCATTAGCGTCGTATCCTAATTCTACAATCATATTAGCCACACTTTTTAACCATAAGGGATTGCCTTGATAGTGGTTAATTAGTATATCCCAGTAGTCTTGTGGTTCTAAACCTTCTTCTTTAAAAATTTCCCTTGCGGTTGTAGTGTCTAAACCTGTGAGAGTGAGAGTATATATGGGGGTATTTTTATTTTTAATTTGAGCAATTTCTCGCGGTGCTTCCCAACCAATGAGTAGCAGGCAACTGTGATGGGATAAGTCTTTAATTTGTTTAAAAAAGCCGCGATATTCTTCATATCCCGGTTTATACTGACCTGCAAGTTGTCCGCTACTGAAAAGGTGATGGATGTCATCTAAAATTATCAAACACCGATCCTTTTGTAGATATTTGATGAGAGGTAATGGTTTGAGATTAGTTGCTGGTGAGTTTATGTCTGTTGGTTGAGATGAAAATTCGATGAGGTTAGTTTGAAGTTCGAGTAGAGTTGGGGATGTTTCTAAGCTTCGCCAAATTACATATTGAAATTCATTTTTAATCTGTTGTACGAGTTGTGTTACTAGGGCGGTTTTGCCGATACCGCTGATGCCGTTGATGGTAATAAGTTGAATTTTTTCTGTTAAAATTGATGTTTTTAGGGTGTGGAGTTCGGAAGTGCGATCGTAGAATGCACCTAATCTCGGCATCTCACTTAAATCATGATGTAAAGTTGGGGTTTGTTGTGGGTTAGATGTTTGTTGATTTGGTGAGTATGAGTTTTCTCTTGTGTCTCCACAGATAGTAACGCTACCAATTTGAGCGTAATCTTGTGCAAAATGTGAAAATTTGATTTGCAACCTTTCTATTGTTGCTCGAAAATTTGATTTCTTGACTTTTTGTCCTAATTCCTCTGAAAATATCTGCCATAACTTTGAGCCAACATCCCTGACATAACTCTCATCACAGTGCTTTTCCTTGGCAATTTGGGTGTATGTTTCATCTTGTAGAGTTCCTCGCAGAATTGCCTCTTGTAAGTCGTCTAGGTGCTGACCCGTCTTGGCAAATACCATCTCGTCAGCCATTTTTAACACTTCCTTAAGATTCATGGAGTATTGTGGATGTCTTGATTTTTCGTATTATACCCAACATTTTCCAACATTTTCTGGCATTTACCAACATTTTTCGCGCGGGGGAGTTGGATTAGCAGATCAAATTGCCAACAAAATTAAGCATTTTTGAGTGGGTAAACTTTTGATTTATAAGGAATCATGGAAGCAGTAAGCTGTTTGGCATTTAAACCGCATTTTTTGGGAGATGGAACCTTTGGCTGGCATAGATGGCTCTGTAAATTTAAATGGTGAACAGCTTATCAAGTTATCTCTGGTTATTTGCTAACAAAGGTATTTTATGCTTAACAAAATGGCAGTGATGAGTTTGGCAACAGTAATGATCGGGTTTGCGGTGTCTCCTGTCTATGCTGATGGTGTATTTTCAACCTCAAATTTGAGGATTGGTAATATCAATCTTTCTCTGAGTAATTCTGGTAAAGTTCTTACTAAAACAGACGGAGCTACAGGAAAATGGTTAGGTCAGCAAAACTTTGTTGAGTTCTATGGCATGATGTGGGAACCTCAAAGCAGTGTTCTCTTTGTGGCGGGCAAACTAGAGGGAAGTAATCAACCTGTCCTTGTCAAAATTAAATCTACTGGTGGAGGTGGACAGAATATGTTTGCCTTAGCGCCAGATGGAAGCTCAGTCTCTGGGTATAACTACCGTCTAGGATCACAGTTGATGAGAGTCAAAAACATGAGTTACAATGGCACGCTAGCAATTGATAACGGTTCAGGAATTATCTACAGGATAAAGGGCGTGGGCGGCACTGGAAATAATATGTTTGCACTTGCTAATAATACAGCCTGTCAGACATTGCCAAACTATCGTTACTTCATCGGTTGCAGCTACTATTAATGATTGCCTAGTTTAATCCCTGATTGTATTGGACGGACGAGTGATGTCCTAGTCTGATCGCTGGTAGGTTGGGTTTCCTTTCCTCAACCCAACCTCATTTTCCCCTCACAATCTTATCCATTTCCACCATTTTATGCAATGATTTGATGAAGTGCGATCGCCTCACCCAACAAATAGCGATCGCCACCAAAAGAAAGACCAATAATGCGATAATCAAGCGATCGAGATCGGCAGGTGCTATAATAATTGGCGTGTCGAGTGAGTGGTTTGAATGCCTACTAATGCTCAACTAAGAGGTTTATATCGTCTTAGCTATTGGCTAACGTATATTATGCTTCAGCCCATACACCTTGTCTGCATTGATGATCGAACAAGCAACCTGTATGTTTTAGCGGGAAATACTGAAAACCTTGAATTCCAAATTACTCCAAATGGGGAGGTGTTCTGATGAGGCAAGTTAACTATGCTGCCATGTCTGATGAGGAATTAAGACAATATTTTCTCAGACATCGTGAAGACAAAGCGGCTCTTCGAGCCTATTTGGATAGGCTCAGTTACCGCCCGCGTCATATTATTACCACCGTAGACGATCCCGACTTTGATGCTAAAATCCAAGCAGCAGTTCTGCGCCAAATACAAGCAGTCGATAGTAACGGTGAAGCGGCGGTGTAAATCTATCAATATTCTAACGCCCTTTATGAGTGAAGAAGAATGAGGAAGACGATAATGCGATCGCACCTCTTCTAGGTTGGGTTCCCTTGCGTCAACCCAACCTCATTTTCCCCTCACAATCTTATCCATTTCCACCATTATAATGCAATGATTGGAAGGAGTGCGATCGCTTTTTATGGATTCAAACTCAAACTTAACCTAATTTCTTGCCGGACTTCTTTACAAAACTTTAATGCTTCACGCGCTGTATCTTTATCAGCAGAAGCCCCTGGATAGCGATAAGCAACTGCAAAAACTGTTAATGCTAAAAGTTTCTGGCGAAAAGTATCATAAGTAGGCTCCACAGGTAAAAGTAAATCCAATAAAACTGTTAAATTATGAGTTTTACTGAAAGCAATTCCCGATTCTTGCAAACGCGCTTTCAGATATTTCTCAATACACTGTTGAGCGTGAAAACAGGCCGCATCATAGTTAGGAGATTTCCTGGCTCGTAGCTCCCGCAAAGCCAGGGCGGTTTCATTCTCCGGTGCGATCGCGAAAAGTAAAAGCGATCGCGCTATCTGATAAGATTTTTAGCGATCGCTCTTCATATAATAGATATGGATACTCTAATCTCTTTTTTGAAAAAAGTCAATGACCCACGCCAAACCAGCGGGAAAAGACATCCCTTATGGCTAATATTACTATTGGTTATTATGGGATTCATGTTGGGTTATTTGGGATATAGAGATTTCGGAACCTTTGCTAAATGCAACCAAAAACTGATCGTTAAAACTTTTAATCTCACTATTGATAGAGTCCCATCTTATTCTACTATTAGACGAGTAATGATGTTGGTCAATACCTCAGATTTAATCGACGCATTTAATCAATGGGCTAGTCAGCTAACTACCTCAATAGACTTGACTGATTGGGTATCAATTGATGGTAAATGTCTCAGAAGTACCTGCCAAAATCCCCAGAATAGCACTCACGATTTTGTCTCAATTGTGTCCTTATTCAGTCAGAATACTGGTTTGGTTGTCAGAGTCCAAAAATTTGAAAACAAAAAAAGTTCTGAAATCAGACAGGCGCAAGAGCTAGTCAAGGGTTATCCCGATCGAGGGAACATATTTACATTGGATGCTTTGCACTGTCAAAAAGAGACAACTACTTTGATTACTGAGTCTAAAAATGATTATATTATCGCTCTTAAAGGCAATCAAAAAAACTTGTTTAAACAGGTTGTGAATATTATCGAAAATCAACCACCTAAAAGTCAAGCAGAATCAGTAGATATTAGTCATGGTCGTCACCTGGTTAGAAAGGTATCTGTCTTTGATATTCCTCCCCAGAAGCTCAAGGATTTTGAGAGATTAAAATGGGGTAATATTACCAGTTTAATTAAAGTGGAAAGAAGTGGCGCTCGTGGTAAAAAAGATTATGAACATCTTACTTATTACATTAGCAGCTTATCGGCATCAGCCGAAATATTTGCGTCAAAAATCCGAGGTCATTGGCTGATTGAAAATCAGTTACATTGGGTAAAAGATGTAGTTTTTAAGGAAGATATATGGCCGAGACATAACTACATAGCAGTCACTAATTTATCGCTCCTATCAACCGTCGCTCTTAATCTTTACCGATTTTTAGGCTTTTCATCATTAACTTGCGGTCAAAGATGGCTAAACTACAAGCTAGAAAAACTGATAATTTCACTCAATTAAAAAGGTAGATTAGCTCAATTATTCAATAATAATTACCCAGCTAAACTTTTCAAACCCATGTACAGCAATAAATTTGATTTATTCAACTATCAATAAAATTGATAGTTGAATTTTTAGTGTTCGCGGATGACTTGAATATTTTCATTCAGAATTTTAGCTCTGCTAAAATTCGAGAATGAAACCGCCCTGCCCGCAAAGCTGTAGTAAAATCACCCTCAGCTTTATCAATCCATTCAACTGTTAGCGGATTCATAAATCACCTTTCCTTTTTCCATGATTTCTCGCAGAAAAAAATCATTCCAGGCGAGGCGTTGTTCTACCTCTACAGGAGTTCGCACTAATAAATCTATGGCAAACTTCGGTTGAACTTTATTTAAAATTTCCCAACTTTTCCGAAAATTGCTTCCATCGTATGGTAAAATTACTAACAAATCAACATCAGAGTCATCTTGAGGATTTCCATAAGCATAGGAGCCAAATAAAATGATTTTATTTGGCTTGAATTCACTAGCAATAGTCCGAATGACTTGCATAATTTTTTCCATTTCTATCATATCAATCAACACTCCTTAGTTGCTTCAAATCTTTTAGAAAAGCCTGACGGTATTCAACTTCCAAAATAATTACTCCTCATCTTTGCTGGTCAGATATTCAATATTTAGCATTGTTTCCGTAGAGCGATCGCCTAGTAAGACATACTTACCGCTATTGGTTCAATTTTTGAAACTGCTACAGCAATAACTGTAAACGCCTTAGCTTCTTCATTCAATACCTCTAAAACGTAGCCATCTTCCTGTCCCGACGTTCGGGGCAATAATCTACTATAATTGCTGGAGTTCCTTTGAGCAAATTGTATTCAGCCATATCCTCTTTCAAACTCACTTCCGAAAACATTTCAAATTGCAGAATACGCCTCCTCAAAATAAATAGCGATCGCACCTCCTATAACTACTCACCAGTGCAATACTTTCAGCGGTAAGCGATCGCACTTTTGATTCACTTCGCCAACCTCCCCATCGCGATCGCTCCTACAGGCGAGAATAACAGCACGGTTTGGCTATATGCGCTGCCACCGAAAAAAAACTTTACAATTTTGGATGATAACAACACCGTTCATTTTAGAAGGCTGCGAAGAGAGCAACTGAACTAATGATACATTTCTGTTCAACAGAAGGTGCTACCTTCTCTATATCTAGAGAACTTTGATTAACAAAGACTCCTCTGGGAGCATGGAAAGGGTGAAATGCCGTCAATTTGACCGGTTAAGCTATATCTCTAACCAAATTTCCCCGACTATAACCGTCCCACGCGCCTCGACCATAACATAGATAATTTGACAAATGTCCTCAACTATCGACATTCTGATTGTTCTGCTACTGATCGCCCTCAATGGACTGTTCGTGATGTCAGAGATGGCCATCGTCTCGGTACGGAAGGTGCGACTGCAACAGATGGCTAATTCTGGCTCGAAGAAGGCCCGCGTGGCGCTGGATCTGGCTAATGCCCCAAATCAGTTCTTGCCGACTGTTCAAATTGGGATCACCCTACTGGCGATCGTTTCCGGTGCTTTTGGTGAAACCACTTTCTCTAAGAGAGTAGAGCCGATTTTCCATCAGATCCCCTTCCTTGCACCCTACAGTCAGCCGATCGCTACATTGATCTCAATTTTGCTGATCACCTATCTAACTCTGATTATTGGCGAATTAGTGCCAAAGCGACTAGCTTTGAACAACCCAGAACCGATCGCCGCATTAGTTGCCATTCCCATGCGGATGCTTTCAAAAATTGGCTCCCCTGCTGTTAGCTTATTAAGCTACTCAACTGATTTGGTACTAAGGCTGTTAGGGATTACACCCTCTACAGAACCACAAGTTACCGAAGAAGAGATCAAGGTTTTAATCGAGCAAGGTACTGAAGCAGGAACCTTTGAAGAAGCAGAACAAGATATGGTTCAGAGAGTATTTCGTTTAGGCGATCGCAGAGTCAGCGCCCTCATGACCCCCAGACCAGATATTGTTTGGCTAGATTTAGAGGACTCAGCAGAAGAAAACCGTCAAAAAATGCTCGATAGTGCTCATTCCCGCTTTCCAGTTTGTCAAGGTGGCCTTGATAATGTGATTGGTGTAATTCACGTTACTGATTTATTATCCCGCAGTTTAGCCGGTCAAGCTCTTGACTTAACAGCACAATTGAGGCGACCCCTATTTGTACCCGAAAGTACGCGCGGGTTAAAAGTTTTAGAACTTTTCAAGCAGTTTACAAATCACATTGCCTTAGTGGTTGATGAATACGGTGTGATTCAAGGATTGGTCACGCTCAATGATATTTTAGTTGAACTTGTTGGCGATATTCCCTCTGTGGAAAATGAAGATGAACCCCAAGCTGTACAACGAGAAGATGGTTCTTGGCTATTGGATGGAATGTTACCTGTAGAAGAGTTTTTTGAGCTTTTTGACCTTGAGGAATTGTCCTCAGATCAGAGAGGGAATTATCATACAATGGGCGGTTTTGTGATTACAAATTTAGGGCGCATCCCCACTGCGGCGGAGCATTTTGAATGGAATGGATTACGGCTTGAAGTTGTAGATATGGACGGCAACCGAGTTGACAAAGTGCTAGTAATGCCCGTTCCTTTAATATCAAATGAGCCGCTAACTGAATAACTTTTTGTAATTGTTAGTTGTTAGTTGTTAGTTGTTAGTTGTTAGTTGTTAGTTGTTAGTTGTTAGTTGTTAGTTGTTAGTTGTTAGTTGTTAGTTGTTAGTTGGTAATTGGTAATTGGTAATTGGTAATTGGTAATTGGTAATTGGTAATTGGTAATTCGTAATTGGTAATTGGTAATGGCTAATGGCTAATGGCTAATGGCTGTCCCATCTCCCCCCGCTCCCCCATCTCCCCCATCTCCCCCCTCTCCCCAGGGCGGTTTCATTCTCGAATTTTAGCAGAGCTAAAAATTCTGAATGAAAATATTCAAGTCATCCGCGAACACTAAAAAATTCAACTATCAATTTTATTGATAGTTGAATAAATCAAATTTATTGCT